>NZ_VPAO01000048.1:0-29889 GCF_013419235.1 Acinetobacter sp. YH12098 | reverse complement strand
AGTATTTGGATTGTCACTGCTTGCTCCAAAGTTAACATGTTGAGCAGTCCAAAATGACCGCTATATTAACCAAGGGGGTCAGTTTTTAAATGCCATTAGGGGGTCATTTTTACACTGCCGCTAACAGGGGTAAAGGGGTAAATATGACTGAGCACAAAGTATTTGAATAATGTGTGTTAGCTCATAAGTTTATCGAACATATTGTGTCAGCAATTTAATTCTCACTGAATTCATACATATACCTACGGATTAAATCTCTTCGCATACATAAACGCTTAAAATGTCTTGAATTAAGTTTTATTTTCTGAGGCTAATGTAGAAAAGAATCATTAAAATGAACCTAATGTAAGCAGCTCTAGTGCAACTAAATACGGTTAAAAATATAACTATATTTTTAATTTATTATTTTTAAAACATGTATACGCTATACCTCTATGATGTTTCTACATACTAAGGTGTCTGAGATACTGTATTTTAAATAGTGTAATTGAAGATACGCTAACTAAGAAAAATACCATGTCTACAGAGCATTTATTTTAACTTTAAGCTGTATATTGTCTTGCTCAAATAGCAGGGTGTTTTTACACTGTTTCGGGTTTGTAGCCGAATAACATTTGATGGATATCGGTGTTTTTAATCTTTTGCCTGCGGTATAAACTCGCCCATTTTTCATGCTTGACGAATTTTAATAAGGAAATACTTTGTCTACGTTTAAATCGAATGAATCAACATCTGAATTTGAATTAAGTGATGATGAAATGCATTTATACAGCCGTCAAATATTGCTTGATGGATGGGACATCGATGCACAAGAGAAGCTAAAACTTGCCAATGTACTCATCGTAGGGTGTGGTGGAATTGGGTGTACCACAGCCGAATTATTGGCACGTGCAGGCGTCGGACAAATTACTTTAATCGATGCAGATCGAATTGAAATCAGTAATTTGCAACGACAAATCGCGTATACCAAAAATGACGTAGGTTTTTATAAATCGGAAATTTTGGCTAAACGCTTACAAGCGATTAACCCGCATATCCGAGTGCAAAGCTATACCAAAAAATTAGATGAAAGCAACGCAAAGGCATTGATTTCACAGCAAGATTTGGTTCTCGATGGTTGTGATAATTTCAGCACGCGTTATTTGGTCAATGTGAGCTGCGTAGAAAATAATGTGGCGCTGATTAGTGCTTCAGCGATTGGTTTCCAAGGGCAACTGTTTATGGTTGAAGCCGATGCTGCCTGTTATGAATGTTTATTTCCAAAAGAACATCATACCAGTGAAAGTTTACGCTGTGCAGACTCGGGTGTACTTGCAACTACACCAAATGTTATGGCAAGTTTGCAAGCACATCATGCCTTGCTCTATTTGGGTTTAGGGACGACAGCACTGAAACAAAAGCTTTTGTTGTGGGATGGTCGGTCAATGAAGCAAAAAATTCTCACTTTTGAAAAAGATCCCGATTGTCCAATCTGTCAGGCAAGATAAAGCAGCAAGCCCTTATTTTTTTGCTACACTCACGTTAATTATTTTTTTCTAAGACATTATGAAAAACAATATCTGGTTAGATGGAATTCGCTCGGTTGCCCGAATGGGTGAGACCGCAGTCGTTGCGGCGAAAGCCGGCTTTAAATATGCAACTGAAAAACCAAGTAACGCAAAATTAATGCGTGAAACTTTTGAATCGCTAGGTTCAACCTATATTAAATTAGGTCAATTTATTGCTAGTACACCTTCTTTATTTCCGCGTGAATATGTAGAAGAGTTTCAAGGCTGTTTAGATCAGACACCGTCATTGCCGTTTAGTTATGTGCAGCAGGTATTGGCTTCAGAATTTGCTGGCCGTAATTTAGATGAAATATTTGCTTCAATTGATGAAAAGCCTTTGGCTTCTGCATCTATTGCACAGGTACACGCTGCTAAATTGGTCAGTGGTGAAAATGTTGTTATCAAGGTGCAAAAGCCGGGTGTCGAGACGATTCTCTATACAGATTTAAATGTCTTACATTGGGCTACTAAACTGGTTGAAAAAGCTGTACCCAAAGTCAAATTTGCTTCACTTGCAGATATTGTTGAAGAAATTAAAGTTCGCATGGTACGTGAAGTGGACTTTATTGAAGAAGCTCAAAATCTTGACGACTTTGTGAATTATCTGAACGTAACTCAAAACAAAGCCGCAACAGCACCAAAGGTTTATCACCAATATTCAACACGTCGTGTCTTAACCATGGAACGTTTATACGGCGTGCCATTGACCGATTTTGACGTGGTCAAGAAAGTCGCTAAAGATCCATCGCAAGTTTTGGTGACAGCGATGAATACATGGTTTGGCAGCTTGATGTTATGTAATAGTTTCCATGCAGACTTACATGCAGGCAACCTGATGTTGCTTGAAGATGGTCGAGTTGGATTCATCGATTTTGGTATCGTGGGCCAGTTGAAACCTGAAGTGTGGACAGCATGTATTGCGTTTATGGATGCCCTACAAAAAACTGACTACAACTTGATGGCTGAAAATATGCTGAAAATGGGCATGACGGCTGTCAAAATTGACACACAAGTCTTAGCTGCCGACTTAGAGCGCTTATTTAGCGGTGTGCTTTTGGCCGATCCGCAAGAGTTATTAACCTCGAATCCTGCCGATTTGAATGACATCATGATGGATATGGTACAAGTCGGAGAGCGTCATGGTATTCGCTTCCCACGTGACTTCGCTTTATTATTCAAACAAATGTTGTACTTCGATCGCTTTATGCGCATCCTTGCGCCATATACCGATATTTATGCAGACCAGCGTATTCAGATGGTGCAGACTATGGATCCTAATTTATTGTTGAAGCAATAATTTAGCCGCAAGATATAAATAAAATCCTCTTGCTTAAACAGGAGGATTTTATCGATGTTTAAGATTTTATTTTGAGTGTAAGAATGGACGCAATTATCATTGAAGGTTTGAAAGTTGAAACTGTAGTCGGCTGTTTCAATTGGGAGCGTCAAATTATTCAGCCTTTGATGCTCGACCTCAATATTCAAACCAGTTTAGCGCAGGCGGCTCAGTCAGATGAGCTTGAAGATACCTTGAATTATGCTGAAATTTGCGAAATATCAGCCAAAGTCATTCAAACTGCTCAACCTAAATTGATCGAACATGCAGCAAAACTGGTGATTGATGCACTTTTTGCTACCTATGACAGCATTGAATCTATTATGATTACCATCCGGAAGCCTGCCATTATCGCGCAAGCCAATTCTGTAGGAATTCGTCTTGAACGCCACCGAAACGATTTTCGCCCTAGCTCTGGCGAGTAATTTCAATCCAAAACCGCATTTTCAACTGGCTTTACGTCAAATTCAGGCTTTGGGTCATGCTGAATTTTCCAAAATTTATGTGATTCCTTGTCGTGATGGCATTGGGGCGGATTATTGGAATGCAGCTTGTTTGGTGAAAAGCAGTTTATCTGTAGATGAAATCAGCACCTTACTGAAAAAAATGGAAGCAGACTCAGGTCGTGTTCGTCCGTCTCATAATATCGCTTTGGATCTGGATCTGATCGCGTGGGGCGAAAGCTTAGCGCACATGCAATTTAATCCGAAAAAACTGCCTTTAGCACTCGATGTTAAAATACCAATGTTCGACATTTGGAAAAATGAAATGTTTGAACATCCAGCACATCAATTTCCTATGGTGAGTTGCCAAAAAGTTTTAGTGGATTGAGCGAATGAAACAAAATGTTTTCAATGCACATGAGTGATATTTCAAACTGACCTTAAATACGCTAGATAAACAATAACAAAAATATTCAAATCCTGTCATGGTATGCGCTAGCGTATAGGCTGTCGCAGGATTACATTATCTTTTTAGCTTCAAAATAATGATATGAACTGGACTGATCTGATTCAGCACTATGGCTATATTGCGATTTTTATTGGCACATTGTTTGAAGGAGAAACAGTGCTGATGATTGGCGCCTATGCCGTCCATCAACACATACTTCATTTTCCAATGTTGATTGCGGTGGCGATGCTAGGCAGTTTTATTGGCGATCAGTTTTATTATCAAATGGGCGCTCGCTATGGGCAAAAACTTATCCAGTCGAATGCAGAATTTTCACAAAAATTCGATCGTGCGAGCCAGTTTATTGAACGTTATCCTATTTTGACCATTTTATTTATGCGCTTTGCTTGGGGTTTTAGAACCATTTTACCTATTGCAGTCGGTGTGCGTACTTATCCTGTTTGGAAATATGTGCTGATTAATCTGGTTGCCTGTTTTATTTGGGCGATGTTGGTCGCTACGATTGGCTTTCAAATGAGTCATTATTTACATCTGTTTTGGGCGAAAATGTTGTCTTATCATCAAGATATTTACATCGTTATTGCCGTTATTTTATGTATCGTATTCTTCCGTGTGCTCTATACGGTGTTGAAGTGGTGGCGTAAGCATCATCAACATTGATAAAGTGAACGTGGCTGATCTGATAAAATCGTCAAAACATAATCAAAAGATTTAAAGGGATATTTAGTGAGCGCAATATGGGCTTAGGTTATGGTGCGGGTGCGGGAGGTTTCCTTATTATTTGCTTTGCGATTTTGGTGCTATTTATTGTCATTGCGATTTGGTTGAGTTGGAATAATTGGTATAAAAAGCAAAAAAATCGACCATATAAAGTAAATGCGGTACTTAAAATTGGTTTATCTGGCGTATTGTTTTTCCCTTTATTTGTTGCAGTAACGCTGGGATTGTTCGTGATTTCAGATCTTAGTTCTGACTATGCAGAGTGGCAGCATCAAAAGAAAATTCATATACAGTTGCAGGAACCCTTAAACTTTGGAGAGGTTGTACTGCCTGAAGGCACGTGGATTAACCGATCATTTGAAACCGACTATACTCTGGAACAGATGACTGATATTCGTCAAGGTCTGACTTCGGCTCGTTTTCCAGAGATTATTCAAATAGCTGGATTTGATGTTATTGCATTTGAGCTGGATCGTCATTTATTGCTGGAATTGGCACATGATCATACTGTTGTGATTAATAACCAAAAGGAAATTTGTCCGGCAGGATGGCTGCTTGAATTAGGTGGATCAGGTTATCCGTCCACCGAGCAACTTTATAGTTTGAATTTTGATTGGTTTACACCAAGTCGATGGCAGCCTATAAACTGTTTTGATGGCGAAGGAATTATTGTATTAAAGTCAAAAGATTTCTCATAAAAAAGCCTGCATCTTTGCAGGCTTTTTGTTCACTATTTATAAAACTTAGCGACAATCATTAGAAAATCATTAAATGTAATAACTGGTTTTGGTCATCAGCTTTGAAATACCAGTCATGGCAATACGAACTGGAACAGGAAGGTCTACACCACCTGCATTGAGTGCTGTATCACGGTGATGCAGCTCATCTTCATTCATTTGCACTAAGATTTTACGTGAACGTTCGTCTTGTTCAGGAAGTTGGCGGATGTGGTCTTCTAAATGCAGACTCACCTGACGCTCAGTTTCAGCGACAAAACCTAAGCTGTATTTATCACCGGCAATACCTGCCAATGCGCCCATCCCAAAAGAAAGGCCGTACCAAACAGGGTTGAGCAGACTGGTATGGCTGTCTAATTCTTTTAAGCGGTCTTCACACCAAGCCAAATGATCTTGTTCTTCAATCGCAGCGTGTTCCATTTCACGGCGGACATTTGGTAGTTTCGCTGTGAGGGCTTGGCCATGATAAAGCGCTTGAGCACACACTTCACCACTATGGTTGACCCGCATTAGACCTGCCACATGGCGTGCTTCGCTGACTGCAAGTTGCGTTTTTTCAGCAACAGACGGATTTTCACGATGTGCAGCCGTTGCTCCGGGAACTAAACTACGTAAGGCCTGATCAAATGAGTGAATAAGTTTGTCGACACCTGTAAATTGACGCATGGATTAATCCTCCAGAGAGACTTGCGTAGTTTGAAGCAAAGGTTTGATGCGTAATAGCAGCCAAATACAAAAGATTGCACTCAGCACTGCAGTTATACAAAAAAGTATTTTAATATCAATCTTTAAAACACTCAGAATGATAATTGAAAATATAGCAGAAGATACCATGAAAACGGCATTTAAAATGTTGTTTGCTGCAACTACACGGGCACGATGTGAGCGAGGCGAATAGGCTTGCATCATGGCATATAGTGGAACAATGTAAAAACCACCGCTAATCCCCAATAAAGTCACTGCGATCATTACATGGTAATAGCTCCACCCTTGGTGAAATACTTCTGAAAGGGTAATAAGTGGGCCAGTTTGAGTCGGGACGAGGGTCAAACTAAACGCTAAATACAGTGCAAATACCGTTAAACCGACAGCACCGATGGGAACCATCTTAATATTGACTTGAGTGCCGCCCAATTTACGACAAAGCAATGAACCTACGCCCACACCGACAGAGAAAAAGGTCAATAGCAAGCTAACGACATTTTCAGAGGCATGTAGATTTTGCTGAGTCATTTGTGGAATTTGGGTGAGGTAGGTTGCACCATAAAACCAATACCATGAATTACCGAGTAAAATTGTGAAGACTAAAGGCAAGCTTTTAGCGTATTTGATGGTTTGATAACTTGTTCGAAAAAAATTCCAGTCGATCTTTAAATCTGGGGCAGTCACATTTTGCTTAAGGATAAAACGACTTGAGATATAACCCAAAATAGCAATGCTTAAGACTGTCAGGCTGATCCAAGTGAGATTGCCATTTGAAGATGCAATGACAGTTCCACCTAAAATCATACCGATCAAAATTGCCATGGATGTACCAGATTGGAAGAGCGCATTGCCTGACATCAGCTCATTGGGCTTTAAAATTTCAGGCAAAATTGCATATTTGATTGGACCAAAAAATGTCGAATGGGTCCCCATCAAAAATAAAGCCAGCAACAATAACCATAAATGACCGGTCAGAAAGCCAATACTGCCGATGATCATGATGATAATTTCTAAAATTTTGATGCCACGGACAAGTTGTGAACGTTCAAACTTATCTGCGATCTGTCCCGCTGTCGCTGAAAAAATAAAGTAGGGTAAAATAAACAATAAAGCAGCTAGATTGTTTAGCGTGCTGATGGGTAATGCCTGTTGTTGGATTAATCCATAGGTGATGACCAACAATAAAGCCTGTTTATACACATTGTCATTGAGCGCCCCAAAAAATTGGGTCAAAAACATAGGCAGGAAGCGGCGTGTACCTAGCAGATGTTCGTTGTTATTCATAAGTGTCTTGCTACATTAAGTTTTATTAAGAAATGTGAGTGATTGGTAAAATCTCTAAAAAATCATGTAATATGTTTTTTGAGTTTGGAGATGGCGAAAAACCAATAGATATAAGATCTTTAGCTCTATATCTGGTTGACTAAGTCCATTACATAATGAAATTTGTTAGAGTTTGCTATGCCTGCAAAAATCAAGTTTAAAAAAACATTGCTTCATCACAGTATAGCTCACTGCATACGACAGCATCATAGCAATAAAAGTCTATATATGAGCATCTTTTTGACCTTGTGTGCTCAGCATAGTTTCGCCCAAACTCCCGCAGAAACGGTTGCAACATCTGCAGATACAAAAGCAGAGATTGTTACTGAAATCAAGGATGAGGCTGTAAAGCAAGGGCTATCGACGCCTGAAGCAATTGAAAAAATTGAAAATATAAATGAGCCGGAAGAATCTGTTGATAGCATGAAAATGCTGCAAGAACAGCAGCAAGCAGGAACACAACTACAAGAATTTAAACCCATTGAGTTTGAAGATTTAGAAAACTTACCCGTGACACCTGTTGATCAAAACATGGCGAATGAAATCTTCCAAGTTGCTGAAGAAGCCAAACGTCAAGCACAGGAGTACCGTGCAATAAAGCAAACAGAAATTGCTGTTGCGGATATTACCCAAAAAGAGTTAACGGAAATTAACCAAGCGCCAGTCAATATTGATCAGCTCATGGGTGAAATTCGTTCGGATAATGAAATTACCGCGACACGAAATGAAAATGCCAGTACGCTGCAAGAGCTGCATAACCCAACAGTTGAGGATGATGCAGAGCCAGGTATTTTCAAGCGCTTATTATATAAAGTACGTCCGCCACGTCAGATGAATACGGCAAAAGTGCCACGAATTAGTGCGGATGTTGAAATTACCTCAGCACATAACACCAGTCAAACGTCGAGTAAGGCCTACGGTGCGGCACTGGAAGATCTCAAAGCCAATATTAAAGGTAAGCTTTCAGGTTTTACTCAAGAATCCTTTAGTGATTTTCCATCGGCTTTGCCTCAATTACGTAGCTTGTCCAATCAAGCCGCGCAAGCCGTGGGTTTCTATCAATCTGAATTCAAATTTGAAAAAGTGTCTGACAGCAAAGTTCGTGTATTGGTTACACCAAATACGCCTGTGCAAATTGAAAAACAGAATGTTGAATTTTCTGGGGCTGGGGCGAACCAAGCTCAGTTTCAGGTGATTGGTGTATTACCAGATCAGGAAGACGGTGACATTCTTAATCATGGTAAATACGAAACGACGAAACGCCGAATTAATGATGCAGCAACTAATAACGGTTATTTCGACTCGTACTGGCGTTTGCACGATGTAAGAGTGGCTCAACCACAAAATACAGCCGATATCAATTTGCGATTTGAAACGGGTGAGCGTTATAAGCTTGGCGCAGTTGAATTTAGAATGAGCGATTCGAATGCAGAATTTCCATTGGATCGCGATATTTTAGAAAGTTTGGTGACGTGGAAAGACGGTGCTGACTATACTTTCTGGCGTGTGAATGGTTTGGCTAATAACTTGACCAACTCTCGCTATTTTAACTACACCTTGGTTGATTCAATTCGACCAGACCCGATTGAAAAGCCACTTGAATTGCCCCCGGATATTCAAACCTTGGTCGATCAAAATCAGTTGTCAGAAAGTTCACAAGTAGTGAAAGACAAAACGGAAGTGATGTCGAATAAAGAAGTGACGCAAAAAGTGGTTAATGAAGACCAATTTGCGGGGGTGAATGATGTAGAGCAATCCTCTAAATTACGCAGTTTGCAAGATACGCAAGATGCTAAACAAGCAGAACAAGAACGTTTAAAAGCGCAAGCACGTGAAGATAAAAAAGTCCCTGTGATTGTGACACTAAATGCAGATAAGTTGAATAGTGCAGAAATTGGTGCTGGTTTTGGTACCGACACCGGTACACGTGTTCGTGGCCAGTATCGTCGTGCCATTGTAAACAAACGTGGTCATTCTTTTGACGCCAACATGGAAGTATCCAAAATCCGTCAATCGATTGATGGTCGCTATAACATTCCATATAACCATCCATTAAATGACTATGTCAGCTTGGTCGGTGGTTATGAGCGTGAAGAACGTGACGATGTCGGTCAAGGCGTTAATCTTTCCATTGAATCTGCTGTAGCTGGGGTTGACCGGATTATTAAAAACCCACGTGGTAATTGGCAGCATACTTTTGGTTTACGTTACCGTTTAGACCGTGTTACTGATGACGGACTTAATCCTAGTGATGACATTCCAGATGCATTCTTGGTGAATACCAACAATGAACAACAGTCCTTGATGTTTGGCTATGAAATTTCTCGAACCGACTCTGATAAACGTGTGAATCCAAGTAAAGGGATCAAGCAAACCTATAAAGTTGAAGTCGGAAGTGAAAGCTTACTTTCGGATGTTGATATGGCTATCTTGAATGCGGGCTGGCGCTTTATTTATTCATTGGGTGAAAATGATAATCACCAGTTCGTGGGGCGCAGTGATTTAGGTTATATTCTGACAGAGAACTTTGATAAAGTTCCTTATAACTTACGCTACTTTACCGGTGGTGACCAAACCATTCGTGGCTTTGACTATAAGAGTTTAGCTGCCGAAAAAAATGGCTATAAAATTGGTGGTCAAGTCTTGGCAACGGGTTCATTAGAATATAACTACCAATTTAAAGAAGGCTGGCGTGCTGCGGTCTTTAGTGACTTTGGTAATGCGTACGATAAAGACTTCAATACACCGACTGCATATAGCGCAGGTGTGGGGATACGTTGGGCTTCTCCAATTGGCCCAATTCGTTTAGATGTCGCTACCGGACTTTCTGACGACAGCAAACCAATTCGTTTACATTTCTTTATTGGTTCACAATTATAATTTTTAGGTGATGTGTTTTTTATGACTGAACAAGAACAGCAAGAACCAGAAAACGAAACGCCGGTAGAGCAACTGCCGAAGAAGCGTCGTATTCTTCGAAGTGTCATTTTGACCTTCGTGTTCGTGCTTATCTTTTTGGTGGCTGCATTAGCAGTCATGTTTTCTACAGACAAAGGCAGTAAGTTTTTACTTGACCGTGTTCTGGAACGTCAGCAAATCATTCACTATGAATATGAAGGTGGTAACCTGTGGCGGGGCATTATTTTACGAAATGTCCTCGTTACGCTAAAACCTGTCGATGTAAAAATTGACCGTGCCGATATTACACTCGGTTGGCGTGCCATTATTAATAAAGAAATTCACTTAAATAAGGCAGATGTTAAAAATCTGCAAATTATTACCAAGACACCACCTAGCGATAAACCTTTTGCATTTAGTGAAATCCGTTTGCCTTTCGTCCTTCGTGTCGATCATGCAGATCTAGATCATATGCTGATTAAAACGCATAGTTCAGGTGTGGATTTTTATGATATTGAATTAAATGAAGCGCTTTGGTCTGGGACGGAATTAAAATTTGAAGATACCCGTATGGATATGGGCTATTTATCCGTGCGCCAAGCGTCTGGGAATATGAAATTTGAAGGCAAGTATCCGCTAAATGCTGTGGGGATTGTCAATTTACCTTCACTACGTGAAAGTTTGAATATTCATGATATTCAAGTGGTGGCTAAAGGATCGTTGGATACAATTCAAGCCGGTGTGGCAACACATACCCCAGATCTTTTAACTGGTTGGGCTGTGGTCCATCCGATGCGTCCACATGTCCCGATGTTTGGTGCGCTCAAATTTAAAAACTATCATTTACCGTTACTGACTGAGCAAAAGCTCTTTGCTAAAAATGGTCTGGCAAAATTCAATGGGGATATTCAGCGTCTCAATTTAGATTTAGACACGGACCTGAGCGGGGCCAATATTCCTGAAGGTAAATATACTGCGCTCATGAGTACGGACTTGGTCAATCAACTTGATATTACTAACCTAAATGGTCAAGTGATGGGCGGCGCTGTCAATTTGGGCGGCGTGGTGAGTTGGAAAGATCAGGTCACTTGGGATGTAAGCGGTCGTTTAGATAAAATTAATCCAAAACATAAGTTGATTCCGCAGGTGGTTCAAGATTTTCTACCTGTGAGTTTAAATAGTAAGATTGCTTCTAAAGGGACCCTTGAAAAAGGTATGCACCTGACGGCGTTGGTGGATTTTGATCAATATGAAACTTGGAATTTAAAACTCGATCAAGCGCCTGCTAAAAATAATAAAGCTCAGCCGATGCTGATGGATGTGTCTTGGAAAAATATAGACCGTGCAGTGCCATATGTTGGATGGTTGAGTAGTGATTCGGGCAATGTGCAATTGGCGCTTACAGAAGGTCAGCAGAATATTAATGTGGCGACCACAGTGTCACGACATGAAAAAGGTGCTCTGCCTGCTGGACAATATCAAGCCAAACTGAATCTGAAAAATAACAATCTCAATGTCCCTGCCTTTAGTTATGTGGCCGACAAAGGTCAGCTCAAAGGTAACGCAGTTGTAGAATTGCCTGATGAAAAACGCATGCTGAAGTGGCAAGCCAATGTACAAGCACAGCAGTTCAATCCGCAAACCATCGTGGCTGCTGCGCCTGTCGACCAAATTACAGGGTCATTAAAAGCCAATGGTTATGCAAAACCAAATCAACAGATTATTCAGCTGAATAATATTGATTTGTTAGGCCGACTTGCACAGCAAAATGAAACAGTTCATTTAACAGGTCAATCTACTGCTGCGCTGACTTTCCATGATGAGAAACAAGGTGGAGGCTTTAAAGCTTTTGCTGTGAATTATGATGGTGGCCTCAATGCAAGCCAAGTTGCCGCAAGTAAAGGCAGTTTGATTTTCAAAGTATCTGGTACCCCAGAACTCATTAAAATTACCGAGCTGCGTCATGATGGCGTGGCAGGTAAAATTTCTGCCAATGGACAAGTTTTACTACAAAAAGCCATTGGTTGGGATATTAATGCATCACTGGTGCATTTTAAGCCGCATTATTTTGCCTCAAATGTACGGGGTGAATTATCTGGAAATTTAAAAACCAGTGGTGTGTGGTCAGATGCGCTAAAACGTATTCAAATTGAACGTCTGAATTTGGCAGGTATGATCAATAACAAACCTGTCCGTGGTCAAGGTAACTTGGCGATGGTGATTAATTCAAATCAATCTGGTTTTATGCCAAAACAGTTTGAAGCGAATAATTTACTGTTGGCTTATGCCAATAACCAAATTCAAGCCACAGGTAATGCACAAAATTTACAATTGAAAATTAATGCACCGGCATTATATGAAATTTATGCAGGCCTACGTGGACGTGCTTATGGCTACTTAAATGTTCAAGCACAACCACGACTGCAAGCATCTGCCAATATAGCAATAGATGATTTTGCTTTTAATAATTTATTCAGTGTGAGAAAAATACGCGTGCAAGGCGAGTTGCCAACTTCTGCGACTTCACCAAGTTTATTAACGGCAACGATGGATAATTTACGCAGTAACAACCGTGAGATTGTGAAAGGTCAAGTTTCACTGGCCGGTACACGTAATGCGCATTTATTAAAAGTCAGTGCTGAAAATAAATTATCAAAATTTTATGTGCAGTTAGCTGGTGGTTTCAATGCACAAAATAATTGGCTCGGTCAGATTCAAAAAGGCGATTTTGACTCCTTACGTACACGTCTTGTACAGCGTCAAAATGCTTCGATTATTTACAACACAGCACAGTCTGATTTATTTGTCGGTGCACATTGTTGGATGAGTCAGCAAAGCGAATTATGTTTTGATCAGCCAATTCGTGTGAATAAAAACCGCGGCAATGTATCTTTTGTGACAAAGAACCTAGACTTAAATGACTTTGCAGCCTTTATGCCTGAAGGTCTGGCGATTACAGGTAAAGTGAATGGTTATGCAAAAGCGTCTTGGGCGAAAGGTGCAAAACCTAAAATTGATGCACGTTTAGTGACTCGTGACGGTTTACTCGGTTTAGCAGCGGAAGACCCACAGTATTTAGCATCCACTTTAAAATATGATGAAGTAGGTTTGATTGCGAAAAGTGGCGCTGAAGGGCTACAAATTCGACTCGATACCAAAGCTCCTGATATTGGTACAGGTTATGCCAATATTATTATTGATCCGTATAAAGCCAATAAACCGATCCGTGGTGAAGTGGCCTTTAACCAAGTTCAATTGAAAATCTTAAAACCATTTATACAAGATGTGCGGTCAATGGGCGGTACGTTGTCTTATGCGGCAAAAATTAGCGGAACATTGTCTCAGCCTTTAATGGATGCTGAGATTCGAGTGAAAAATGGCTCGATTAGCATGATTTCACTGCCTGTGAACTTGACCAATATTCAGTTGTATTCTGCTGTACGTCAAAACCATGCGACGATTGATGGCGCATTTAATAGTGGTCGTGGTGTGGGCAAATTAACTGGAAATATCGACTGGAAAAATGATCTGCGTATCCAGTTGAATTTAACGGGTAATGAAATGTTGGTCCGTCAAGCGCCATTGATCACCGCTGTTGTAACGCCTGATTTATCTTTAGATGTGCTGCCTTTCAGTAAGAAATTAACCTTAAAAGGTAAAATTGATGTGCCGCGTGCATTGATTTCGATGCCAGAATCGTCTGCAACAGTGGTTGGGGTATCTTCAGATGTACGTGTGGTACATGAAGGTGATAACCAACTTGAAATCTTAAAATCGGCACGTCCTTGGGATATTCGCGCAGATGTACAGGTGAACATTGGTAATCAAGTGATTTTCCAAGGTTTTGATAGTCGAATTCCGTTGATTGGTCGTTTGAATTTGACACAACGTGGTTTAGAAACAGCAATGCGTGCCAATGGTGCAATCGGTGTTTCACAACGTGTGAAAATTGAAGCCTATGGTCAAAGTCTGGACTTGAACCGTGCGATTGCCCGTTTTAATGGACCATTGGCAAATCCAACGTTAGATATCGATGCAAATAAAGCCGTGCAAGGTAGTACAGTTGGGGTTCGTGTGACGGGTACGGCATCAAGTCCTGCAATTCAGGTGTATAACGATGCAGGTCTGTCTGAACAAGAAGCCTTAAATGCCTTAATTACAGGTCGTATTAATGAAGGAAGTTCAGGTTTAAGTCAGGCGGAAGGTTTCCGTTCTGATGTGAACAATACGATTGCAGCAGCCGGTATTAGTATGGGCTTGGGTGGTACACGTGCATTGACCAATCAAATTGGTCGTACATTTGGTCTGAGTGGTTTGGCACTCGATGCTCAAGGAACAGGAGATGATACTCAGGTTTCACTGACGGGTTATATTACACCTGATTTATTCATTCGTTATGGCGTCGGAGTATTTACACCTGTGAATAAATTGACCTTACGTTATCAAATGAATCAACGTTTGTACTTGGAAGCGAGTCAGTCTTTAGAGCGTGCAATCGACTTGTTCTATAACTGGCGCTTCTAAGAGAAGTCAAAATTTGAGTATAAAAAACGCAGCTTAGGCTGCGTTTTTTATACAAATGATGAGCTGAGAAATCAATCTTTAAACGTATCATTCAGTGCCTGTTGTACCGCTTCAACACGAGACTTACAGGCTTTATAGGCTTGCATCGACTCTTCAACGATTTTCATAAGATTATCAATGTCGGGTTCTTGCTGAGATTCGAGTAATTCAGCATTACGTTTTAAAACTTCATAGCCTTCTTTAAAACTTAGTGTATCAGTCGTCATGATTTTTTACCTGTATATGTTGAATGTCAGCCGTGATGATGCCGTCTTGCATTTCAATTTCAATCGGTGAATGCGTTGAAGGCTGAAGATTTTTCGTTGCACGAATGGCGTGACCTTGCTGTCGGACGATGGCATAACCTTTGGAGAGCACATGTGCAGGGTTTTGCAGCAAAGTCTCACGCATGAGTATTTCAATATTCTGTGCAGCTGTTTTAAGTTGTAACTGAGCAAAATAAGCAGTGTTATCTTGGTATTGTTGTAATAGCTGAGTTGAGTCATTGATTTGACTCTGAGCCAAGGTCTTTATGACTTGTAGTAACTGATCATTTTGACTTTGATACACAGCAATTTGATGTTGTGAGCGCAGTTGAATGCTTTGTAATGCCTCTAAAACGTCCTGTGTTCGCTCAACAATATGATTACGAATCCCCCCAATCACTTTACTCGGGGTGTCGAAAGAACGATGTGCAATTTCATCTAAGATCGTACGGTTTTTTTCATGGCCGATACCGACCCAAATTGGCACGCTACGCTTAGATAGAAGTGCAGCCAAATCATAATCATTCAGATAAGCAAGATCGTTAACGGCACCACCACCACGAATAATCACGATCAAATCTGGCGCAGTTTGAAAGTCATTTGCCCATTGTCTTAAACCCAGTGCTAAAGCATCTCGGATACTTTGTGCTGCGGTATTTCCTTGAAAGGTTGCAGCATGATAGACAAATTCACACACGCCAGCATGTTGTAGCGCATCTGCATCTTTTTTAAAGTCACCTAAGCCTGCCGCATTTTCAGGCGCGATAACCAAGACATGCTGAATATCAAATGGCGCAGGCAAGTTTCGATTTTTATGAATCAGACCTTCGCTGGTGAGTTTTTCTAAAATTTATTGATAACGTCGAGCCAGATCACCCAAAGTAAAACTCGAATCAATTTCTTCGATATTGACTGAAAAGCCGTACTGCGGGTCAAATTTGGCACGCACTTTAACCAAGACATTTAAGTCGCGACTGAGCTCAAAGCCGCTTTCACGTTCAAATTTTCCGACAACTTTATTTGCGGTAAATTTCCAAATTGTGGCCTTACAACTGGCAATGACTCTATCACTTTCTTGTTCTTTTTCAGCCAATTCTAGATAGTAATGTCCACCTTTGATGTTTAAATTTCGAATCTCGGCTTTGACCCACACGGCATCATCAAAAGCCAACTGAATGACTTCTTTGACCGCAGATAGGTATTCGCTCAGCGTTAATTGAACATCAGACATAATTTAAAATAGGAGAATATAAAAATGAATATTCATTTAAATACTAAATAAATATTCAGCAATTGCAAATGATCATTTCGGTTAAAACAATAGAAGGACTAAGCGGCGCTACAACATAGCGTTTCAATCAAACGTTTTATTTCACACGGAGCAGTTCGTTCCAATTACTCAGATAAGCAGGGGAGCACAGATTTTTTTCATCCGCCATGTTGCAGCATCGTCCTGTGCTAAGCCGATCGAGACAAAATGATGTCCAAATTTTTTTTGAATACCGTCGATGGTCTCGGACAGTTTCAAACGGCTTTGTCTTCGCGTCATATCGCAAAACAAATCTGGGGTGAAATTTTGCTGTGGAATAATTTCTAATAACACCACACCGGCTTTTTTATATTTAAATCCCGCTTTAAAGATTTTTTCGACGGCACGCGTTGCTGCTTGGGTGATGCTAATTAAGTCATCGGTATGCTCATTCAGTGTAATGGCCAGATAAGGTGCGTATTTTTCAGTAGAATTAAAGCGACTCGTTTGAATAAACACTCCCACCATACGACATAGAGAATGATCTGCTCTTAAACGTGTGACGGCTCGCGCGATATATACACGAATAGAGGCCTTAATATCTTCCAGTTCGTAGACAGGCTGACCATAGGAACGACTACTGATAATTTGCTGTTTGCTCGGTGCTTCTTCTTCAATAGACAGACAAGATAGACCTTGCAGTTCCAAGACGGTTTTTTCCATCACCACACTAAATTTTTTTCGAATATCTTTAGGCTGTGCATTGATCAGATCTAAAACATAATGAATGCCAAGCTGATTCAGGGCTTTTGTATGATTCCGACCGACGCCCCAAACTTCATTGACTGGTGTCTGCGCAAGGAGTTGTTCTGAGGAACAAGGGTCCATTTCAACTAAATTGCACACACCGTTCAAATAAGCATTTTTTTTGGCAAAATGGTTGGCCATTTTGGCTTCCGTTTTAGAGCGACCAATCCCGACACAGCAGGTTAAACCTAGCCATTTTAGGATCGTATCTCGTATTTCTTTGGCATATAGGTTCAAATCAAACAGTTCTTGATAGGCAGTGAAATCTAAAAAACATTCATCGATCGAGTAAACTTCACGGTCTTCGGGGCCGACATACATGCCTAAAATATTCATAAATCGATTAGACATTTCAGTGTAGAGAGCATAGTTACTCGACAACACCTGAACATGATGCTGTTGGATTAAATCCTGAATTTGATAGACCGGCACAGCCATTTTAATCCCGAGGTCTTTGGCTTCCTGACTTCGAGATACAACACAGCCATCGTTATTGGACAGTACGACGACAGGGACATTATTGAGCTTTGGGTTAAAGACACGCTCACAACTGACGTAGCAGTTGTTAAGGTCAACTAACGCAAATATTTTATTTGCAGCTTTCATGGTGAATTCTTGTGTTTAGGTGTGTGATGAGCGCTTATAAAATTGCTTTAAATTAAAGGTCACAACACCCTGAACAACGATAGATTCGCTATCTGAAGGGATAATATGCGCATAGGCTGGATTTTCTGCTTTTAGCCAAATTTTGGGTAAGACTTTATTGGGATCACCAAAAATGTCGGCAATTTCTTCTTTTGACATTTTTGCGGTGATCATCAATCGCTTTAAGGTGATTTCACGATTATCAATCAGTGCAACCACGATATCGCCATGTTTGGCTTCTAAGCTACGATCGACTAAAAAAGTATCATTAATTTCAAAGCCGGCGTTGAGTAAAGACTCGCTATCGACATGCGCAATA
The DNA here is from genome assembly GCF_013419235.1 of Acinetobacter sp. YH12098. NCBI lineage: Bacteria > Pseudomonadati > Pseudomonadota > Gammaproteobacteria > Moraxellales > Moraxellaceae > Acinetobacter > Acinetobacter sp. YH12098. The sequence goes on along the minus strand of NZ_VPAO01000048.1, from coordinate 11,862 downwards.
AATGTAGCGAGCGGGTTAATTACCAAATAATCATTTAGGTCTAAGGCTTTTTCAAAAACATCTTTATTGGCGAAAGCTGGGCCAGCAGGAATACGTTCCAAGGCAACGGGAAGTTCAATACGGGTATTTTTCTGAACAGGCTGAACATTGAGCGAAGAATCCAAAAATGGATCCATAGATAGTTCTTGAGATTGCCTTTCAAGCAGGGCATTGATGGTGGGACTGGGTTTGCCATCTGCGCCCATGAGCTGTTGCAAAGACGACCAAGCTTCGTCCGAAAAATAAATCGGCAGTTTTTTTGACATATTTTGCTCCTACGCAACGTGGCGTGTTTGAAGAAAAGTACTTTTTTTAGCATACGCGTTGAGCAGGTCATTTTTCAAATTTATAAAACCTTTAAAATCAAAGCTGCGACAAGTTTAGTCGTTTTAAATATTGCAAAAATCATCATCAGTTCAAAGAAAATGACGTTCTGTATTTTGAACATAGGGCACATTGCTGCCTAATTACAGAAAGTGGAATGACAACTAAAAATTTCAATAAACAACTCGTTTATTTGGCACAAACTTGATAAGTTAAATTTTTATATTCAGAAATAGACTTGATGAAAAATATATGGATTTTAGCTGCACTGACAGCATTTATGGCGGGTTGTAGCACAACACAGCAAACTGAAACGACACCAGAAAAAATTGGTATGGCAAATCCAGCCAGCCAGTATTGTGTAGAACAAAAAGGTAAACTTGAAATTCGTGATGAAGCAAATGCTCAGGTCGGGTATTGCCATCTGCCAAACGGACAAGTGGTTGAAGAGTGGGCATTATTCCGTAGTAGCCAAACTGAATGTGTAGCTGATAAGGCTAAGACGCTGATTGGCCAAGCAAAATTGACTGAAGATCAGATCAAGGCGATTAGCCAAGCTCAAATTGTCCGTTTAGTAAAACCTGGGCAGCCAGTAACAATGGATTATCGTGTAGAGCGCGTCACCGTCACTGTAAATCCAATCAATAAAAAGATTATTCAAGCAACTTGCGGTTAATTCAAACGCATAAAAAAGGCCCGAAAGGGCTTTTTTTGTTTGTTCGGCTACGACTAATTTAAATGACAAATCCATTACGATCTTTTATATTGCCCCTCGTAAGGAGAAGTTCATGAAAAAGTTATTTGCTTTATCCGTTATGGTGGCTTTGGTCGGCTGTGCTGAAAAAAAACCATTAACCCCTGAAGAGCAGTGGCAGGGTTACTGCCGCAGTGTAGGTAATGCTGCACGTACGATTATGTTAGATCGTCAAAATGCAATTGAAAAAGACAAAGCAGTTGAGCATGCCAACAAAATTGAGGATGAAACCACCAAAGGATTTATCCTGAACATCATTGATGAAGTTTATGCCTTGCCGCAAGCTGAGATTAATACTGATGTTGAAAAAGCACGTGAAAAAATTCGTGCTGAGTTTACTGAAAAATGTATCGCAACACCGCATACTGAAATGCCAGATTATAAACCGTTCTAAGGAACGGTTTTTTATGCGAGAAAGCGCGTAAAGCAAAACCTAAAGGCTGTATTCATCAGTGAGTAGTTACAACTGGGTAACTATCCGTTGTTTAGCCATATGATTGAGTTCATGCTTATTTTGCGAATGCATATTTATCTTCGGGTTACTTTTGAGTATAAGATGCTTAAAGACTTAAAATAGCCTAAGCATAGCGGAATACAAATTGTGACAACTTGCTAAATCATAAATATAGAAAAGCAAATCTTTTTAATGAATAATGAAATGGAGAATAAAAAACAGTAGAGGAGCAGAATATGGACGTTATAGGTTATATGCATCACTCAGATCTACTCCTAGAAGATGAACAAGGCGTAGCAATTATCGGTGGTGGGAACTACGTGCTCAGCATTGGAGATAAAGTCACATTACGCCAAAAAATAGATGAATTTTCTCAGCGTTATTTGGTCGATATCAGCTTTGCAAGTAATCAACATCAAACCACATGTCAGGACGAATGGTGCCTCAGATTTACAGGCGATCGAGCAGAACTTCAGCAATATATCACTGCAACCACTGTACACTAAGGTGGAATATCCAATACTGATAAAAACAGGCAACATTTAGTTGCCTTTTTTTGATGGTTAATTTTAGTCAAAAGTTAATATGCGCAAGAAAAGCGTGTTCTAAGTATTGATTTTGCTTAATGTATAAACGATATGAGGATCATTTATTTATAAAATAACGGGCATCACGAAGAAACACTTGTAGTGCATTAACTTTTAACTGGAATTTTAGTAAAATTTAGCAGTCCATATTATTTGCGTAGCTTTATTTAAAGCAGGAATGCGTAAATAATTTTTTAAAAAAGAGGAATAACACCGTGCTAGAAGCTTACCGCCAACACGTTGAAGAACGTGCCGCACTCGGAGTCCCACCGAAGCCACTTGACGATGCTCAAACAGCTGCATTAGTTGAATTATTAAAAAACCCACCAGCTGGCGAAGAAGCATTTTTAGTTGATTTACTAGAAAACCGTGTTCCAGCGGGTGTTGACCAAGCTGCATACGTTAAAGCTGCTTTCTTAGCTGCTTTGGCAAAAGGTGAAGCGACTTCTCCACTAGTAACTAAAGAACGTGCGGTTTACCTACTAGGTACTATGCTTGGTGGTTATAACGTTGCTCCTTTAGTTGCACTTCTTGATGATGCAGAGCTTGGTGAATTAGCTGCTGACGCACTTAAGAAAACTCTTCTTGTATTTGATGCCTTCCACGACGTTGCTGATAAAGCAAAAGCGGGTAATGCGAATGCACAAGCAGTTATGCAATCTTGGGCAGATGCTGAATGGTTCACTAGCCGTAAAGACGTTCCTGAAGAAATCAAACTTACAGTTTTCAAAGTAACTGGTGAAACGAACACAGACGACTTGTCACCTGCACAAGACGCGTGGAGCCGTCCAGACATTCCGTTACATGCTAACGCAATGCTTAAAAACGTACGTGACGGTATCAATCCAGAAGTTCCTGGCGAAGTTGGTCCACTTAGCCAAATCAAAGAGCTTATCGCGAAAGGCAACCAAGTTGCTTACGTAGGTGACGTTGTTGGTACTGGTTCTTCTCGTAAGTCAGCAACTAACTCTGTACTTTGGTTCTTTGGTGACGAAATTGCTCACATTCCGAACAAAAAAGACGGTGGTTATTGCTTAGGTTCTAAAATCGCTCCGATTTTCTTCAACACTATGGAAGATGCTGGTGCATTGCCAGTAGAAATCGATGTTCAAAACATGAACATGGGCGACGAAATCACGCTTAAAATCGACCACGCTGCTGCTAAAGTAACTGCGTTCAAAGACGGCGTTCAAATCGCTGAATCTGAACTTAAAACTCCAGTTCTTTTAGATGAAGTACGTGCTGGTGGCCGTATCAACCTTATCGTTGGTCGTGGTTTAACAACTAAAGCTCGTGAAGCTCTTGGTCTTGCACCTTCAACTTTATTCCGTACTCCAGTTCAACCTGCAGCTACTGGTAAAGGCTTCACTCAAGCTCAAAAAATGGTTGGTCGCGCTTGTGGTCTTCCTGAAGGTCAAGGTGTACTTCCAGGTACTTACTGTGAACCTAAGATGACTACTGTTGGTTCTCAAGATACAACAGGTCCAATGACTCGTGACGAACTTAAAGATCTTGCTTGCCTAGGCTTCTCTGCTGACCTAGTTATGCAATCTTTCTGTCATACAGCTGCGTATCCAAAACCAGTTGACGTTCAAATGCAGCACACGCTTCCTGATTTCATCATGAACCGTGGCGGTGTTTCTCTACGTCCAGGCGATGGTATTATCCACTCTTGGTTAAACCGTATGCTTCTTCCAGATACAGTTGGTACTGGTGGTGACTCGCATACTCGTTTCCCAATCGGTATTTCATTCCCAGCGGGTTCTGGTCTTGTAGCGTTTGCTGCTGCAACTGGCGTTATGCCACTAGACATGCCTGAGTCTGTTCTTGTTAAGTTCAAAGGTAAAATGCAACCTGGTATCACTCTACGTGACCTAGTACATGCGATTCCTTACGTTGCGATCCAAGAAGGCGACTTAACTGTAGAGAAAAAAGGTAAGAAAAACATCTTCTCTGGCCGTATCCTTGAGATCGACCTTACAGAAATGGAAACGGACCTTACTGTTGAGCAAGCGTTCGAACTTTCTGACGCATCTGCTGAACGTTCAGCTGCTGGTTGTTCTATCACGCTTTCTGAAGAGAAAGTTGCTGAATACCTTAAATCAAACATTACTATGTTGAAATGGATGATTTCTGAAGGTTATGGCGATGCTCGTACTATGGCGCGCCGTGTAGAAAACATGGAGAAATGGTTAGCGAACCCAAGCCTAATCAAAGCAGATCCAGATGCTGAATACACTAAAGTGTATGAAATTGACCTTTCTACAATTACTGAACCAGTTCTTTGCTGCCCGAACGACCCAGATGACGCTAAATTGCTTTCTGACGTTGCTGGTACAAAAATTGACGAAGTATTCGTTGGTTCATGTATGACTAACATTGGTCACTTCCGTGCGGCTGGTAAACTTCTAGACAAAGTTCCTGGTGGTTCTTTATCTACTCGTCTATGGTTGGCTCCTCCAACTCGTATGGACGAACGTCAATTGATGGAAGAAGGTTTCTACAACATCTATGGTAAAGCTGGCGCTCGTACAGAAATGCCAGGTTGTTCATTATGTATGGGTAACCAAGCACGTGTAGCTCCGAACACTACTTGTGTATCGACTTCTACTCGTAACTTCCCGAACCGTTTAGGTCAAGGCGCAAACGTTTACTTAGCTTCTGCTGAGCTTGCTTCTGTTGCTGCTGTACTTGGTAAATTACCAACTCCAGCTGAGTACCAAGAATACGCAGCTCAAATTGATAGCATGTCTGCAGACATCTACCAATACTTAAGCTTCGACAAAATGGGCGACTATACTGACGCTGCTAAAGACGTTGATACTAAGAAAATTGCTGCTGCTCAATTGTCTTAATTGATTAAGTAGTTAATAAGAAAATCCCACGTCATGTGGGATTTTCTTTATTTAATAGAATCTTACTAATAATAAAACTGTAATTTAGAAATTGGCCTTATGAAACTAAAGAATTTATCTTTTATATTATTAACATTTTGTTCTACACAAATTTTTGCAGAAGTGTCGTATACGAAGTTAGCAAACATAAAATTGGTTGATGAAAGTATATATCCCACAGGATATGACATTCAGTCTGAAGTGGAAAATTTGATTAGAGAGAAAAAGTTCAAAGATATTTCAAACAAAGCACAACAGCTTTTAAATAGTGAAGAATATAATTTTGATGGTAAGTTTAAACATACTAGTTATTTAGATTCTTTTCTTGGGATTGTAAATAAACATCGAGTAACTTCTCCAAATTATTATAAAGAAAATATAGCAATCGCACAGAAATGGATTAAGGCTGAACCAGAGTCACCATTAGGTTATATTTACTATACGCTTTGGGTTAGAAAACATGCTTGGAGCATTAGAGGGGGAAGTTATACTTCACAAGTATCGAAAAAAAATATGCAATATTTTGGTGATCAATCAATTAAAAATTTAAATTTTTTATTAGAAAATTATGATGTTGCATCTAAAGATCCTTTTTATTACTACATACTGTTAATGACCCTACGTGATCTGGGGGCTGAAGAAAACTACTTAAAAGCTTATCAAGATGGAATTGTAAAATATCCAAAACAGCGAGTTATTTATAATACATTTATGGAGAGTTTTGAGCCAAAGTGGTTTGGAGAAAATTATGATGCTATTCAAATGATTATTAATGATATACAGGAAATGAATCCTGCAGAAAAAGATTTTCATTATTATCATATTCTATATACAGTACATAACAATAAGTATGATTTGAAAAAACTAAATGTAAATTGGGCTAGGGTTGAGCAAGGTGCCGTAGATTCTTTAAGTAAACTTACTTCTTTGAGTAAAATAAATGATGTGCAAAAATTGTATTGCTCTTATCCTGGGAATAGAGTGAGGTTGGAACGGTTATTAAAATCCTTTAAACAAGGACAATTAGAAAAAAGCTATATAGAAAATAGTTTGAATAACTGTCAAAAATAGAAATAATCGCCTCTTAATTGGAGGCTTTTATTTATAAATGTTATTTACAGTTCTAAGAATACAACGTTTAATCACAACTAATATTATTTTACAGTAGCATAGATCAGTGCCCAAACAATCCCGATTCCTCTGTATTGGTGGCTTCCTCAACGGAACCCAAGTCAAAGACCAAGGCGAAAGCTTTGTCTGTGTCGAAAATGGCAAACAGATGACTTACCACAAAAAAGAAATCTTTAACCAAGATGCTTGGGATCAAGATTACTATGTCTGTGAAACCACCAATGATAAAGAGGCGCATAACTGGGTATTCGATATCAAATAATCTCTCAAAATTCCTGCTTTTCAGTCATAAACAGCAAATGCTCAGCACATCACATACGCTGAGCATTTTTATTTATTTCATTTATTAGGCTTCAGAAATGTGTAGTAGAAGAAGGGGCTAAATAACTTATTTACATTTTTCTAGCTGAAAAAATCAAATAATTATGTAAAAAGATAAATAAAATTGAGCACTTAAGATTAAATTATGAATTATGAGCTAGATGCTTTTTTGACAATTGTCGTGGCGGTTTTGGTTTTATTTATCGGGTATTTCTTTGTACATAAAATTTCTATCCTGAAAAAATACAACATTCCTGAACCAGTGGCAGGTGGTCTAGTTGCAGCGGTAATTACTTTTATATTATTTAAAAACTTTAATATCACCGTAAATTTTGATGCCAAAATTCAGCAAATATTCATGCTGATGTTCTTTACCTCTGTTGGCTTGAGTGCAAGTCTTGGAAAACTCAAAGAGGGTGGCAAGGCGTTAGTGCTGTTTTTAGGCTGTGTCATTATATTTGTCATGCTGCAAAACATCGTTGGTATCAGTTTAGCCAAAATTTTAGGATTAGATCCGCTCATCGGCTTAATTACAGGCTCAGTCACATTAACTGGCGGTCACGGTACAGCAGGCGCATGGGGTACAGTCTTTGAACAAGATCATGGTATACAAGGTGCAGTCGTACTCGGTATGGCAAGTGCAACCTTCGGCTTGGTCATTGGCGGCATGATGGGCGGGCCAGTGGCGAAATTCCTCATCCGCCGTTTTCAGTTGGCAGAAGAACTTGTACCCACATCAGGACGTAATGAAGCACCGCCTGCATCTGAAACGGCGCCTTTCGAATATCCTGAAAAAACTCGTTTAATTACCGCAGATGATGCCGTCAAAACGATGGGGATGTTTGCCATCTGTATCAGCTTTGCTTATTTCATGACAGAGTTTGCTCGTGGACAGTGGTTTGAATTACCTACCTTCGTTTGGGCTTTAGCGTGTGGTGTATTTTTAAGAAACACCCTTGAACTTGGCTTTAAAATTGAAATGTTTGATCGCTGTATCGATGTATTTGGTAACGCATCCTTGGCATTATTTTTATCCATGGCGCTGATGTCATTGCAGCTCTGGTTATTGGCAGATCTTGCAGGCCCGCTGGTGATTATTTTACTGGTACAAACCCTCGTTTTAGCACTGTATCTGTACTTTGTAACTTTTAGGATCATGGGAAAAAGCTATGACGCAGCCGTACTTTGTGCAGGGCAATGTGGTGTAAATTTGGGTGCAACACCGACAGCGATTGCTAATATTCAAGCAGTAACCAACACTTATGGGCCATCACATAAAGCCTTTTTGATTATTCCTTTGACAGGGGCATTCTTTGTAGATATTGTCAATGCTGTGGTCATTCAGGCAACGATAGGCTTCTTTGGTTAATACTATATATAGCTTTAAAAAATGCTAAAGCATCTAGATAGAGTGCTTTAGCATTTCATTTTTCACCATCTTATTGATCAAGAATAATAAACAATGAAAGTTTTAAAATATCATTTGCCTTACATCAAATTGTTCATGCTATTTGTATTAACAGCACTTCCATTTTCTATAACCTATTCAGCCGAAATTGATGTCCAAAAGACCATAGTTCAAGCGCAAAATAACGAAAAGCAGGCGCTGTATGATTTGGCTGTACTGAAACATATGGGGCTAGAAGGTGTGGAGATTAATCTGCCCGAAGCCATAGCGTTGTATAAACGTGCTTCTGCCTTAGGGCACCGCTCTGCAAATCAAAATTTGGGATTGATATATTACAAAGGTGTCGGTGTAAAGTAGATTATGTGGAAGCTGCAAAATGGTTTGAGATTGGTGCTGAAAGAAATTTAGAAGATTCAAAGCGTATGCTTTTGATCATGAATAAATATGAACTCATTCCAAGAAATGATAAAAAATTGGAAAGTCTATTGATTGAATTTGCTCATAAAGGCAAGCAAGAAGATATCGAACAATTGGCCGACTATTATTACTATACAAAGAATGATCTACTGCTTGCAGAAAAGCCTACAGTACTTTTAGCAGAAAAAGGATTGGCAAAATATCAGCATCGCTTAGGCATGATTTATTATAGAGGTACAGATGGAAAGCCAAATTATAAAAAAGCTTATCCATGGATTTTAAAGGCTGCGGAAGCAAATGATTTGAACGGAAAAATTAGCGTAGCAAGTTTTTATTTAGGTGGGCTAGGCGTACAGCAAGATTTTGAAAAAGCTGCTGCATGGTTTAATTCGGCTTATGAGCAGGACCCTGTGAAAACATGTGAAATTCACAGTCTCGTTCTCTCAGAATTGAACAATGAAACACAACAATGTGAGCTGAGTAGAAAACAATAAAAAGCCCCATGGTTGGGGCTAGTCGTATCACTCGCGTGATACTCATATAAGGCTCATCTCATACTGCGTGTATTAAAGCATAAAATTGAAAAAAATGCTGAGTAAATTGACATTTAAAACTTTGTTGTTTTAGGAAAAAGCGATCGTTATACTTTGCCATGAACATTTGTTCAATTCACTATAACCATAAAGAACTATATTGATGAAAGAATATAAAGTTGTTATCTATCAAGAAGGTATGCTGGGATCTTTGCTGCTTGGCTCTTCAAAAGTTGATCCTGTTAAATTCACCAATTTTTTAAATCAAAATGCACAGCAAGGCTGGGCGGTGATTACAATGGAAAAGGATATTCGTCGTATGCTGCTTTTTTGGAAGCGCGAAGCTTATGTAGTTGTTTTGGAGAGAGAAAAATGAAATACGGTGTCTTTAGTGCACTTATTATTTCAGTTTTATGGGGTTTATTAGCCATCGCTCAATTATGGTTTGAGTTGCTCAGTGTCGAAGTATTTACCAAACTAACCGTCACAGTAGCGATCTTAGAAGCCATCATTATTATTGCAACATTGGTCATACGTGAGTATTTGACAGATAAAAAATTGAAAAAAGATGGCTATATAGATTAGAACACATAAATAGGGCAATTGAGTGCTGAACTCAATTGCCCTTAAATTTTAAAGTCATCTTATAGATTAGATCTATATTGGCTCATTACTCAATCATCATGAGGTCAGCACTGCTGGCAGATTTTAATTGTCGTAGCGCAAAAATAGAGCGGGTATGGCGTATACCTTTCATAGAATATAAATTTTTACGTAAAAAACGCTCATAGTGTTCAGCATTTTTAACTGCAACTTTCACCAAATAATCATAATCGCCAGTGACTAAATGTGCTTCTACTACTTCTGGCATATTGGCTAAAGTTTCACTAAATTGATCTAAAATTTCATCATCGTGACGTTCTAATGTGATTTCAATAAAGAATAATTCATTGATCCCAATCGATTTTGGATTAATGTTGGCTGTATAGCCGTCGATAATTTTTAAATTTTCTAAACGCTTTAAGCGTGTCCAACACGGCGAAGAGGAGAGACCAACACGTTCAGACAGCTGGGCTATGGTGAGTCGTCCATCTTCTCTTAATGCGGATAATATTAAGCGATCAATTCTGTCGAGGTTATGTCGTGCTTCACTCATGCCAAAATAGAATATAATTGAGAAAAAATAGTTATATCATTTTTTGCAATAGTCGGCTGATGAAAATAAGTACACTTGGACGTTCAGTGCAGATTTTAAAGAAAGAAAATAGAATATGTAAGCTGTCAGGCAGTTTGAATGAATCTAAAAGTAGAAATTATTGTGCAGTCCATAAAAAGACCACTCAGCCGGATTACTGACTGAGTGGTAAAAACTTAAGCGTGTAACTGTTGTTCAATGATCGGCCATAGGTTTTGATGTGATGATTTAAACATCAACATGTGTCCGATGGCTTTATGACCTGTTTCTTTCGGTTTTAACTCAATCATTTGAGTCGAAGCATTCGGGTATAAACGCAGCAAGTCTTTGACATTGGCTTCCGTAGCGATTTCATCATCAGAGCTCCATACGGCGGTGATCGGGCAGCTCACTTTTTGATGAAAATCATGCTGAACAGTTTTGCCTAAGGCATTGATGACATAACCGGGTTTGCTACAAAATTCAGCCCATTCACGAGCTACATCTTTTGGCAAATTTTCACCCATGCCAATTGCATTGGTCGGGCCATAGCCAATGGTATAGCGTGCAATCGGGAAGATCACATTAAACATCACTGGAGCTAAAAGTTTGGTACGACCTTTAAGTTTTTTTACATGACCTGTAGAGCCAGAAACAGCAACCACTTTGGCAACTTTGTCATAATTTGGCACGATGCCTAATAGTTGTCCACCTGCGCTATGACCGAGTAATATGACTTTAGGCGCCTGCGTTTTACTGATCAAAGCGTCGATTGCCGCAGGGATATCAAGCTGCCCCCATTGCACAATACTTGCTGTCGATTGTTTTAAAGGGCTGTGTAGCGACTCACCAATACCACGAAAATCAAAAACTAAAACGTCATAGCCTTGTTGGCTCAACCATGTTGCATAACTATTATAAAATTGCTTGGTAATGCCTGTGGCTGGACAAATCAACACAGGTAAAACCTGTTTGAGCTCTGTCTGGTGCGGATAATAGCGCGCACTCAGTGAATAGCCGTCTTGGCAATGAATCGTGAGTTTTTCAGATGATGACATGATTCAAACTTCATGGGTGTGTTCCGATGACTCTAATTTACACAAGTTCCAAAAAGAAACCTGAAAAGAGTATGACTCTAAAGTCATGTCATAACAGGTTTGAAGCAAGTACTATTGCAGTAGAAATACAGATAAAAATAATGCGTGTAATTGAACAATGGATGTAAATTAAAATGGACATGCTTCAACTTTCGGGTGCAGTAAAAATTGCGATAGTCTTTAGTGGGATTTATTTATGGGTAGGTATGCTCACGGGTGTGTGGAAATATGCACAAATAAGACAGTCTGAACTGGCACGTGCGCATTATTATGTCGATATAGCACATCGGAGCAGTTTGTTATACGCCCCAGCGACACTCATTTTGGCGGTATTGGCCTATTTTTCAGCACTTCCACATACACTCAATTTACTGTTTGTAATCATCAATCTGTTCTTTTTTAGCTTTTCGATTTTAAGTTATGTACTGCATGGCTATTTAGCCGATACCACCAATCAATTTAAAGTGCCACACGTCTTAGGCAAATGGCATTTGCCTAAATGGATGATGAGTATGGCAATGCTTGGATTGGTGATTGGTGAGTTAATTGCAACACTCGGATTGCTCTTTGGAGTCATCGTTAAATTTTGGTTTTAAGCAAAGTAGGGTCTGTTGACATTTGTTGATTAAAAAAATAGCGAGATAGTAAAATTAAATCGCCAAACCCAATTTTACACTCGCTATGCCTCGAACAATGCTAAATGATCAACACTGGTCCAAGTTACTTGCT
>NZ_VPAO01000047.1:0-32299 GCF_013419235.1 Acinetobacter sp. YH12098 | reverse complement strand
TTTGAAGGATAAAAAAAGAATTGGGATTCAGCCCCAGGTTGAAACTTAATACGAGATCAAAGGGGTCAATTTTACTTTGCCATTTGAAAGGTAAAAGGGGTCAATTTTAGAATGCCGTTGACACTATCAATCCTTCCACTTTCAGCTTGTGGTAATTCAAGTGAAACAGCCCCCCTTGCACAAAGTTCAGCAACTAAAGTTGATGCTGAGCTTTCTCCAGAAAGTAAAGAAATCATCAATGAATATAATCAGATACTAATTCAATCTCAAAGTGAGTTAGACCCTCAAATAACCAATCAAAAGCTCAAAAAAATTCTACCTAAAATTTCTAAAATTAACTCAGAGAATGAACGAAATAACCTTTTACTAAACATCAATATGCGTCTTGGCAATTATGAAGAAGCCTTTGCTATTACAAATACAATTTTAGAAAAAAAAGAAACAACCAATATGAAAAATTTTCAATGTTTACTCATTGAAGTTTTAAACAAACCAAAAAAGGATATTGAAGACTGTTATTTATACAATGCTAATTTATATAAAAAACAGTTAGATAATATGCCCAAAAATGATCCCTATTACGATCAAACAGAATGGGCTTACTATGCGAGCTTATTCCATGCAGGTAAAACAGAATATAAATCTAAATTAAAGCAGCTTGTGGACTCAAAAAAATTTTCAGAAGACAAAGAAATATATGAGTCGCTCTATGAAATAGAAACAATTCCTGATGGTAGAAAATCTATCTTAGATAATTACAAATCCCAAATGTAATGCAAAAAAAACCAGCCCATGGTTGGTTTACAACATTATCAATATATATATGCAAAGCTGCCAACCCTCATTTCACATCAAATTTGGCATCAATTTCTGCGCGCTCGGTATTTCTCATATCAATTCAAGAAGCACCATAAATATACCTTCTAATAATCATATTTAGCCTACAATCCTAAATTTAGTACCCTGTATATCGAATATAAAAAGCTGCACCATGTCCAATAAATCCGTGACACTTGATGCGTCATCGAACCACAAAGCCGCTCAATGCGGCTTTTGTTATTTTATAGATTTTGAAGTGGAAGGTATTCCCTCTAAATTCACTTAAATTTAAGTAGTCAAAAACCACATTTAATCATCAATCACATCAGCAAAGTTTGCGCCCAAAACTTTTGCTAAATCTTCGGGTTTTAAACCAATATCCAAACCACGCTTACCACCACTCACATAGATTTTAGCTAAGTTCTGTGCAGAAGCATCGATCACAGTTTTTAAGCGTTTTTTCTGTCCAACTGGACTAATACCACCTACCAAATATCCGGTTAAACGCTCTGCATCTTTTGGGTCTGCCATTTTTAGTTTTTTACAGCCAAATGCTGTGGCCACTTTTTTCAAATTTAGCTGATATTCAACTGGCAATACGGCAACAAAGTAATTTTTATCGTCCGTAACCATCAAGGTTTTAAACACTTCTTCGACGGTTAAACCAAGTTTTTCCGCAGCTTCTAAACCAAAACTTTTTGCTTCTGGGTCATGGTCATATTCATGAATTGTAAAGTCGATTTTATTAGATTTTAAGAGTTTACATGCAGGTGTCATTGCTTTTTCGTCATTCCATTCGGACAACTAGGAAAACTCGATTATAAGCCTATTCTAGAAAGACCGGCGAACACTTTTATATTTTTCATGAACATGACTTGTGCAATAAGTTTGAGTTGAATACATTTAAACAAAGCAAAAATTTCAAAAAAATATGACAACGCTGACTCAAGACCTCATCCAATTATTATCTGTAGTGCCCAAAGATCAGGGCTACTTTTTGGCACAGAGCAAACCTCTGTTTGGTGACCATATTTTTGGTGGACAATTACTTGCTCAGAGTATAATCAGTGCATCCTATACCTGCACGCTCCCACTTCACTCTTTACATGCCAACTTTATTTCTGCGGGTCATGCAAATCAGCCCGTCTTATTTAAAGTCGAAAATTTACGTGATAGCCATAGTTTTTCCACTCGACAAGTGACCGCCATACAGCATGGCAAACCAATATATATGGTGATGTTGTCCTATATGAATAACGAAATGGGTATGGAGTAAAATACCTGAACCAGATCTGATCCCACAGTTTCCACCAAGTATGCTCAAAGAGGAGCAATTCTATAAAGCGCAAATCCAATCATCTATTTCACCTGAATATCTATCCACATTTTTACAGCCTTTTCAGCTTATATCTAAACCAATTGAATACGTGCTGACAGACTTGCCACAGTCCGGTCAAGCTTCTGTCTTAAATCAAAATCAATATGCAGAATATTTAAAACTCCATGATGCCTTGGATGCACAATTTGACCAACTTCATATACATCAGGCCATTGCAGCATATTATTCAGACTATAATTTATATTCTGCGGCGCTTATAACTCATGGTTTAAATTATCTGTCTCCTGAACTCATCGCAACTAGTCTTGATCATTCGATGTATTTTCATCATATCTTTCGGGTGGATGATTGGGTTTTCTATGACATGAATACCACTCGAACCTCCCAATCACGTGGGCTTAGTCATGGGCAAATGTGGCAAAATGGAAAATTAGTCGTAAGTACTACACAAGAAAACTTAATGCGTTATACAGGCGAATCGTCAGCCCTGTGACAATCTTTAACATACAAATTCTTGTTAAGTTAAGCATCCCGCGTATAAAATTTATGCAAATCATACTGCTATAACAATAATATGCCTTCGATCTACCAACTTAAGCCTGCATTTCAAAACCTGCTTCGACCTTTGGTTAAATCACTTCATCATCTTGGCATTACAGCAAATCAAGTAACACTACTAGCAATGTTCATTTCGCTAGCTGTGGCATTTTTCATTTATATCTATTTCTCTCACAACGGTATTGGTATTTTACTGTTGATTTTCCCTGTATGGATGCTTATTCGTATGGGATTCAATGCCATAGATGGCATGCTGGCACGTGAGTTCAACCAACAATCCAAACTCGGTGCTTTTTATAATGAATTATGTGATGTGATTTCTGACTCAGCACTCTATTTTAGTTTAATTTGTTTTGCTTTTATTCAAGCTGAATTACTTATTTTAACCTGTTTTCTCGCCATACTTGCTGAATATACAGGTGTGATGGCGCCATTAGTGGGTCAAGAACGTCGCTACGATGGTCCAATGGGAAAAAGTGACCGCGCTTTTGTATTTAGCATCATCTGTATCGTGATCGTGACTTCTTCTATATTTAGCTTCGGCTTAAACACATTGTCTCTTATTTGCAATAGTATTTTGATTATTACCATTTTTTTATTACTTATCACGATTTATAACCGCATTAAAAATAGCATTATCAACCCACAATAAATTTCAGTTTAGATCGTCAGTCGATTCATTATTTTGAGAACAACACAATGTATAACAATACTCAGCATACCTTTACGAGCCATGATGGAACATCCTTGTTTTATCAACACTGGGAAAATAGCAGTTTAAAAAGCAACCGTAAGAAAAAAGCGGTGATCTTATTTCATCGTGGCCATGAACATTCGGGACGAATGGCGCATTTGGTCAATGAATTGAATTTGCCTGATTTTGATTTTTTCGCTTGGGATGCCCGAGGTCACGGTAATACTCCTGGTGAACGAGGAGATGCACCGAGCTTTTCGGCATGCGTTCAAGACATTCAATATTTTGTTCAGCATATAGAACAAAATTACCAAATTCGATCAGAAAATATAGCAATTGTAGCTCAAAGCGTTGGCGCTGTTTTAGCCGCGACATGGGTGCATGATTATGCCCCTAAAATTCGTGCTTTATGCCTTGCCTCGCCTGCATTTGACATCAAACTCTATGTGCCTTTTGCAAAACCTGGCTTAACACTCCTCAACAAATTCGCTGGCAACTTTTTTATTAATAGTTATGTCAAAGCCAAAATGTTGACACACGATACTGCACGTGCGCAAAGTTATGATACTGACCCAAAAATCGCTCGAGCCATTTCAGTCCGGATGCTGCTGGGGCTATACGCAGCTTCAGATCGAATCGTTAAAGATGCACAAAATATTTTTGTTCCTACTCAAGTCTTATGTTCAGGATCTGACTTCGTGGTGCATCAAAAACCGCAATTGGCGTTTTATCAAAAACTCCCTCATCCATTGAAGGAATTTCACGTCTTAGATGGTTTTTATCATGATACTTTGGGTGAAAAACATCGCAAAATCGCCACAGATAAAATCCATCGCTTTATTCAACAATGTTTTAAACAACCCTATTCCGCACCTAAACTTTTAGATGCAGATAAAATTGGCCCGAGCTGTGCTGTAGCAGAAACCTTAAGTTCAACGCTTCCAAAACACTCTTTAAAACATGCATTTTGGAGCTTAACCAAACAAAATCTTAAAATTGGTAGTCTCTTTTCCAAGGGCTTAAAAATTGGTGAAGAGACAGGATATGACTCTGGCAGCACCTTAGATTTTGTTTATCGAGATCAATCAGAAAGCCAAAATGCTCTTGGTAACATCATCGATCGACAGTATTTAAATGCGATCGGTTGGCGTGGTATTCGCGTTAGAAAACAAAATATTGAAGCGCTATTAACGAAATATGCTTCTAAGTTAAATGATGCCCAACACGCAGTACGGATTATGGATATTGCAGCGGGCCATGGCCGATATATTTTAGATGCTGTACAAAAACTGCCTGAGCATCCTGAATCCATCCTGCTTAGAGACTACAGCTCGATCAATGTACAAGCAGGTCAAGTAATGATTGAGCAAAGAGGTTTAAGCCAGATTGCCAAATTTGTAGAAGCGGATGCCTTTGATACCACATCACTAGCCAGTGTTGAACCTAAACCGACTTTAGCCGTGGTCTCAGGTTTATACGAATTATTTAGTGATAATGATTTGCTTAGACAGTCTTTAACCGGCTTAAGTCAGGCCATTGAGAAAGATGGTTATCTCATCTACACAGGTCAAATTTGGCATCCGCAACAAGAGTTTATCGCCCGTGCTCTGACCTCACATCGCCAAAGAGATGCATGGGTCATGCGTTTACGCTCACAAGCCGAGATGGATGCCTTGGTTGAGCAAGCAGGATTCAAGAAAATCGATCAAGTTATTGATGAGTTTGGTATTTTCACCGTTTCCGTTGCACAAAAAATTTAAGCTTGGACGGTCAATCTTATGCATAAACTGGATCCGGAAACAGGAACTTGGAAATACGGCCTACTGTGTTTGGCATTTCTGGCACCTTTTTTCTTCTTAAGTTATGGTTTTGCCAATCAATACGCTGCGGGTTTAGCGTCTGTACCTGTTATCGTCTTTGAATGGGAAAAATATATTCCACTTTGGCCATGGAGTATTGTGCCTTATTGGTCGATTGATCTGTTCTATGGATTGTCTTTATTACTTTGTTGGAATAAGTTTGAATTAAAACAACATGTCCTGCGACTATTTTCGGCACAAATCCTTTCAATCAGCTGCTTTTTACTTTTCCCGCTACGTTTTAGCTTTGAGCGCCCCGAACTCACAGGTTTTTTCGGGCTGTGGTTTGATGTCTTGATGGGCTTTGATAAACCGTTTAATCAAGCACCCTCTCTGCATATTGTGCTACTGGTGATTCTTTGGGATTTTTACCGTCGGCATAGCACAGGCAAACTAAAATATCTGGTAGATGGTTGGTCCTTTTTGATCGGTCTCTCAGTTCTAACCACTTGGCAGCACCATTTTATAGATATCCCAACGGGTTTATTGGTCGGTGCCTTATGTTTATGGCTATTCCCGATGGCTGGCTCTGCGCCATGGGCTAAAAATATACAGAGTCGGCTAAGCTTAAAGCACATTAAAATCGGCATCCTTTATCTGTTTGCTGCCTTATTTTGTAGCGCAATCGCACATGCAAAAGGTTGGTGGCTTTGGCTGCTCTATCCTGCAAGCAGTCTGCTTTTAGTTGCGTTTGCATATTTATTCAATCGACCCCATTTTTTTCAAAAACTCAGTCATGGTGATATGACCATTGCTGCAAAAATATTGTTTGCGCCTTACTTTGTATTTGCTTGGATCAATAGCCGAATCTGGACTTATCGCCATCCTGAAGATTCTAAAATCATCAAAATCAATCAGAGTTATATTTATTTAGGTCGCTATCCGTCCAAACACGTCATGCAGCAATATGATGCTTTACTCGATTGTTGCGCAGAATTACCCACTTATCCAAAATGCTCCTATGCTCAAAACTTGAGTTTAGACCTGATTCCTTTACAGGCCAATCAGCTGCATAACGCTGTAGAGTCTTTAGAACTATTCTTGAAATCTAATAACAATGATGAAGCACAAAACATCTTGGTCTTCTGTGCTTTGGGATATTCACGAAGTAGTGCTGTAGTGGCCGCATTATTATTGAAACAACATCCTGAATATTCAGTCGAAGATGTTTTAAGGATTATTCGCCATAACCGCCCTTGGGTCGTGCTTAAAGCACCGCAAATAAAACATTTAAATACTTATCGTTTAAAACTTAAAGGACTTGCACCATGAATTTACAACTTGTGGTGCTGTCAAAGTTGTTGCAATCCACCACTGGATTGCTCATCTCAACGTATGTGGCAGCGATTCTCACGCTCTGGCTCATCATCCAGTTTGGCAATGTGATGCTATTCGATTTGCTATATTTATTAATTTGTCTAGTTTTGCTCGGAATACAACATTATTTAAGCCTGAGAATCAAATTTGATTCGGCACTTTTAGCCACTGTCGCTGAATACAGCCAAACTCAAAACCTTGAACAAACCACCAAGGAGCTGGACTTAAGTTTAATCAACTTAAAATTAATGCCTGCAAATAAATGTGGTCGCGCATGGGAGCTGCGTGAATTAGGTTGTCTGGCTTTATTTAAATGGCAGATCTTTGTGCTTTGCTTGCAATACATCGCATTCCTCTGCATATTTTTACTGTATAAATAATTCACAATAATTTGAAGCTATGCCAACTCCATTAGACACTTCAAGGAATGCTCACTCACCAATGAAAGGTAATTTTTTAAGCCGTTCAATTGCTCGCTATATTGCCTTTCTCACTCGTCGTGGTGCGCGGCTGCTCACGGGCGCGCGGAGTCTATGGGTCGGGTGTAAACCTGTAATGAAGCAGCGTATTTATTATGCAAATCATAATAGCCATATCGACTTTATTTTGCTTTGGTCATCACTACCGACAGATCTCAGACGGAAGACGCGTCCTGTAGCGGCTTCGGATTATTGGTTAAAAGATGGCTTTCGGCGTTTTCTCATTCAAGACACGTTTACTGGTGTCACTATTCAGCGAAATCGAGAGCAAAATCAAGATCCCTTAGAACCGATCAAAATCGTATTAGCGCAAGGTGACTCGATTATTTTCTTTCCTGAAGGTACTCGAAATTTAAATGATGACGTTGAATTATTAGAGTTTAAAAGCGGCTTATTTCATCTCAAAAATCAATTTCCAGATGTTGAAATCGTACCGGTATGGATCTCAAATTTAAAACGTGTCATGCCTAAAGGCGCGCTTATACCATTGCCATTATTATCTACCGTTATTTTTGGCAAACCTTTAGAAGCACATAATGCACACAGTAAAACTGAGTTTTTAAACTACGCTCAAGAAGAACTACTCAAATTAAAAGCATTGGAGTATCAATAATGGAATTCACCAATGCGCAAATGACCTATGTATTATTTGGTATCTTTGCAGTTATTTTGATTATTGCCTCAACCATTGGCTCAATACTAAAATTTAAAGCGGGTTATGCACCTGCACCGGTCATCGACAATTTAAATGCGCGGATCAATGCATGGTGGGTCATGTTGTTGGTACTTGGTGTAGCAATTTCATTAGGTAAAATCGCCTTTGTGATCCTGTTTGCATTGATTTCACTCTTTGCTTTACGTGAATTTATTAGTTTACTCCCGACCCGTCGCGGTGATTATCTTCCTTTGCTGATCGCTTTTTATTTTGTCATCCCTTACCAGTATTACTTGGTGTATATCGACTGGTACGGGCTATATTCTATTTTTATTCCGCTGTATGTGTTTCTTCTTATCCCTATCGCTACACTCAAAGCTGAAGATACCACGCGATTTTTGGAGCGTAGCTCAAAAATTCAATGGGGACTGATGATCAGCGTATTCTGTATTTCGCATGTACCTGCGCTATTAAACCTCAAACTTCCCGGATTTGAAGGTGAAAAAATTTGGCTAGCGATCTGGCTGATCATGGTGGTACAAGCCTCCGATGTCTTACAATATGTCTGTGGCAAGCTATTTGGAAAACACAAAGTCGCACCGATACTTTCACCATCTAAGACCGTAGAAGGATTAATCGGAGGCATTGCTTTAGCCACTGCACTAGGCGTTGCTATGTCATGGCTTACACCCTTCAGCTATCTACAGGCTGCATGTATTGGTTTTATTGTTTGTATATTTGGTTTCTTTGGTGGACTTGTCATGTCAGCCATTAAACGCGATCGTGGTGTAAAAGATTGGGGACAGCTCATCCAAGGCCATGGTGGCATGCTCGACCGAATTGATTCCATCTGCTTTTCAGCACCGATTTTTTTCCACATTTTGCGCTATTGGTGGTCTTAAGAAATGACTAAGTTTTAAACAGAAAATTTGGGATCTTAAATGGTGTTACGCACGTAGAATTAATTTCACATTTTAAAAATGATTTTTAAGTCTATGCGACAGTGTCTTACATCTAAGGATTGAATAAAGGTATTAGCCTTCGGCTGGAGATACTCTTACGAAACGTTGTTTCTCATTCGGCAAAGTGAGAAGCGAAGCTTCGCAAGGAAACCATCTTGCGGTGAATGCACCTCACAGACAAAACTCTTTCACTAGCGTCAAATTATTCAAAGTATCGCAGAAACATTTTTGATTACAATTAGTCCTGTCTCAAACAGTTGCGGATGATGTTACCGTGTATCGTTCTTTTATTTGAATCAACGTGCGCTTCTGATGTTACTGCGTAACTTCAGTTAATAATACGCACAATAAAAAAATCCCAAGCAAACAATCTTGGGACACTTCTCATCAGGTATTCGATTTAAACGTCTGAAACTGCAAACTTTTTAAAAATACTTGCACGACGTTTAGGATGAATATTGGCTTTAGTTAAATCACCTTGATAGTGATCATAGACACGTTTATCCATCATCTTAAACCATATAGAGGGTACTAAAGCAGGAATTAGCATAGTGGCATAGCCGCTAGGCAACTCTGGGGCTTCATCAAAATGTCTTAATGCCTGAAATGGACGAGTCGGATAAGCATGATGGTCTGAATGTCGTTGTAATTGATACAAAAATAGATTGGTCACAATATTATTGTTATTCCAACTATGTTCAGGCATGGTTCGCGCATAACTTCCATCCGCTTTTTGCTCACGCTTCAGGCCATAATGTTCAATATAATTAATAATTTCAAAAAGGCTGATTCCATAAAAGGCCTGTGTAACTAAATACGGTGTCACGCCTTTACCAAACATTTTCAGCATCGCGGTATGAAAACCAGCACTCATCGCCCAACCATGAAACAGCTCATTGTCCTTCGAAAAGAAACTTAAACCTTTACGTTTTAAGCGTTGTTTCTCAATCTGCACCGCCGATTTAATTCCACCAAATACAGTGCGTGGCCAAAACTCATAAAAGGTTTCGCCCATTTTTGAGGATGCAGGATCTTCAGGTGTTGCCGCACGTTTATGGTGTCCATAAGGATGTTCAATGCGGAAATGGCTATAACCCAAAGGTGCGAGCGTCGCATGTGCCCAATAATGGTCTTTTTTATGAGGTCGATGGCAGAGTTCATGTGCTGTATTTACACCGACGCCATTGATGGCACCCATCGAAATCCCAAGTAGAACTTGATCTAATAATGAAACATCTTTACGGGTAACCACATAGCCAGCAAAAGCATTCGCTGCCATTTGCAGTGGAATAAATAATTTGACGATCCGATCATAATAGGGATCATTCACTAAAACTTTGATGTCATCATCTGTCGGGTTATTGGCATCATCACCGATCAGTGCATCTAGTGCAGGAATAATGACATGCAGTAGAAGCGGCCCGCCCATGGCAAATAGTTTTTTTGTCGGTTTTGGACCAAAATGATAACCCGCCAAGATCCCCATACCAATGACTGGTAAACCTGGACTCAATAGCCAACCATAACGTTTTTTATCTAAAACACTACCGATTTTGCTTTCTAACTGAGCGAGCTGCTGTTCATTTAATTTTACTGGTGCATTCATGCGCTAGACTTCCCTAATTACTTCTTCTGTGTTTATATTCGTAAAATATGGGCAGCCAGAACAGTTTTAAGCGTCCAAAAAAACTATGTGATCGTCTTTGGCATTTAAGGATAAATGTTGACCTTTAAGCACATAGTGACCATCTATAAATACAAAATTAATATGAGTAAATATTTGAAATATGGATGCTTTAAGTAAAATTTTTGATGATATCCATCTCCACCGATCTGAATATATTTATTTGAGATCAAAGCATCCTTGGGCTTTTCATTTTCAAGATCTTAACGCCATGGTTGCGTATGTGGTGATTCAAGGTCAGTGTGTTGTGCATATAGATCAAGAGCAGGTCTTACTTGAAGCTGGCGATCTTTGCCTTATTCCCTCAGGGCAAAATCATCACTGCAAATCTATACAGTCTGATGTCTTGGTCGAATCAATAAACATCACGCCACTGTTTCAAGAGCAACGAAATAAAACCATTGAATTAAATTCTGCCGAATCTCATGAAGCAGAAGAATTATTTGTACTAGCGATCCGTGGACATGTCGACAGCATTATGGCAAAGCCTTTAGTGAATGCCCTCCCCACGCTGTTACATACACCACATATCATGAGCAGTACCGCACCGGAATGGTTGCAAATTGGCTTACATTTTCTGGCCGTTGAAGCGCATCAGATCCGTCCAGGCCGTGACAAAATTTTGGATCATTTGGTGAGTATTTTATTTATCGAATGTGTGCGTGATTATATTGCAGCCTTGTCAGATTCAAGCAGTTGGTTGCATGCCTTGAGTCATCCTGAATTATCCAACGCTTTGGCCGCGATTCATGAACAACCGCAGCATGCTTGGACCGTCGAAAGTTTGGCAGAACAATGTTGTATGTCGCGTTCTAAATTTGCCAGTTTATTTACTCAAATGCTCGGTGAATCACCACTCGCCTATTTGCAGCAACATCGTTTGCGACTGGCAACACAGCACTTACAAATGGGGCAACTCACTATTCAGCAAATTGCCCATCGTATAGGTTACTCATCTGAAACGGCATTTAGCCAAACTTTTAAAAAGTTTTATGATCTCACACCGAGCCAGTATCGACAGCAGCATCAGCTCGCAAAAACTGAGTCATCTTAAAGGTTTAATCTAAAAGCTTTAAAATCGCTTCCACAGGGTTTTCACTGTTACCTGAAAGCAGTTGTTTATGCATGGTGATGTGCTGCATCACTTGAATTTGCGATTTTTCAGCATCCATCAAGCTTTCAATTTCTGCTGCTAATTTTTCAGGCGTTGCATCATGTTGGATGAGTTCCTGAATCACCTTTTTGCCCGCAATAATATTTGGCAATGAATAATACGGAATTTTGATCAGCAATCTCACCACATGATAGGTCAGCCAATTTAACTTATAAAAGGTCACCATTGGACGGTGTAAAAGCATCGCTTCTAAAGTCGCTGTACCCGAAGCCAAAGCGACAATATTCGATGCGTTCATCACCTGACGGCCAATTTTAGATTCGGTATCGGTGTTTTCCATCAAGCGAACTTTGGCTTGTAATGCTTCAGGAAACTGCTTGAGCAACACTTCGATTTGCTGTTTACGTGCATCATTGATTGCAGGAATCAGGAATACATAGTCTGGATGCTGCTCCGTCAAAATCTTTGCGGCAGACAGCACCAAAGGCCCTAAGCGCTCAATTTCCCCGCGACGGCTGCCCGGAAGTAATGCAATGTGTTTTTGATGCTCATCTAAGCCTAACTCGTGTTTAGCCGCAACGAGTGGATTATCTAAAGGCAACTGACTTGCCAATGGGTGTCCGACAAATGCAGCCGGAACTTGCCATTTTTGGAAAAACGCTTTTTCAAATGGAAATAAGCAAAGGACTAAATCAATACTTGCTTTAATGCCATGTACACGCCCTTGACGCCACGCCCACACTGAAGGGCTAACATATTGTACTGTTTTAATTGGTAGCTGTTTTTGCTTCAAGCTCTTGGATAAACGCAAATTAAAATCCGGCGCATCAATCCCCACAAAAACATCGACAGGATTTTCAGTCCATTTTTCAACCAGACCATCGCGTACAGCAAAGAGTTTTTTAATATCTTTTAAGACTTCAACAATCCCCATCACCGATAAAATATCCATCGGATAATAGCTGTTAAAGCCTTCTGCAATCATTTGCGGACCACCGATGCCTTCAAATTCCGCATCGATCCCTTGCTCTCGAAAACTACGGATAAGCTTGGCGCCTAATGTATCCCCGGATACTTCCCCAACCACGATGCCAATTTTAAGTTTCCGATTTTGCAAAAGTCTGTCCTTTTAACTCAATGTTCTTTAGCTATAGATTCTATACGAGTCCTTCGCAAAGTTAATAGATTTCCAAAAAAAAGCTGCACGTCATTAATTCAACATTTTAAGAATAATCATCACTGCTACTTAGCTGCTGATTAAAATTTTTCCGCCAATGGTTCGGATTTGTGCCGTATTTATTCTTAAACAATTTACGAAATAGCACTGCGGTATTAAAACCAGAGGCTTCCGCAATTTTATCAATCGAATAATCTGTCACTTCAAGCAATTCAGCCGCATATCGCAGTCTTTCATTATTTAACCAAGTGACAATAGGCAGCCCTGTTGCATGTTTAAAATGTCTGATCAGTGTCCTTCTACTCATATTGGAATAAACGGCAAGTTCTTCAATAGTGTGCGGTTTCGACAGGTTATGCCGTAAATAATCGAGTAAACGATTGATCTCCGTATCGTAAGTCATTGTAGAAATCGGCTGTTCAATAAATTGCGCCTGTCCGCCCTCACGATGGGTTGGAATTACCATCAATCTCGATATTTTATTGGCAATTTTTGCCCCGTAGATTTCCCCGACTATGTATAAACAACAATCTAAAGCAGCCCCCGTACCTGCGGAAGTAATGATGCCTGCATCTTCAATATATAAAGCATCTTTATCTAAGTTCACACATGGAAATTTTTGCTTAAAATCGGCACTGCCAGCCCAATGTGTCGTGACCTGTTTGTGGTCAAGTAACCCAGCATACGCCAATGGATATGCGCCATAGCAAAGGCCTGCAATCTTGATTCCCTTTTCATGTACCTTTTGTAAGGCTGTCATCAGCTCATGATCTGGCTTTTGATGGATATCATCCCAGCCCGGGATAATTACAAGGTTAGCATCAAGCATCTGCTCTAAGCCGCCATCAGCCTGAATCATGACCGTCTTTTCAGTACTGATGGGCATTCCATCAACCGAAAACGTCGTTACTTCAAATAATTTCTGTCCCTCTATTTCAATATTAAATATGGTTTGCGGGACTGAAAAATGAAACAGCGGAATATTTGGATATATAAACAACGCAATTTTAGGTATAGACATCACGTGGCTATTCATAAATAAAGCCATTATACCATTTGGCCTAATAGTTTCTATTTATGTCTTTAAGGACAATATGTTTAAAGCATTTATTTCCCAATAATAAAGTCATCTTTGTTATACGAATGCTTTTTATGAAAACATTTTTAAGCTATACGTTTTTAGCGACTGCTTTGGTTATCGGCTCTGCTTCGGCATGGGCAAATCAAGACAAAGTCCGTGATATTTCTAAAATCACTCAAGTTCAAGAAATACGCAATGCGACGGTCAAAATCAGCTATACAGATACGACCTTTTTAGTAGATCCGATGTTTGCACCCAAAGGGTTCTATGAAGGGTTTCCAAATACACATCGGAGTTATTTACGTAATCCATTGGTGGATTTACCGCTTAAAGCCGAAACCATTTTGGCGAATGTCGATGCCGTGATCATTACCCATACTCATCTCGACCATTGGGATGATGCTGCGCAAGCGGAGATTCCTAAAACGCTGCCGATCTTTGTCCAAAACAGTCAAGATCAAAAGACCATCCAATCCCAAGGCTTTAAAGATGTACGCGTATTAACGAAAACCACATTTAAAGGCGTGACGTTAACCAAAACTGGTGGACAACACGGTACGGATGCAATGTATCGTGTCCCGGAGCTGAAAAAAGGCTTAGGTGAAGCCATGGGGATCATTTTTGAAGCCTCAGGACATGAAACCATTTATTTGGCGGGTGACACGATATGGCGCCCTGAAGTGGATCAAGCCATTCAAAGCTCCCAACCTGATGTGATTATTTTGAATACAGGCAACGCCTTAGTCGATGGATTTAAAGAGTCGATTATTATGGGCAAAGAAGACACCTTACGCGCTGTGCAACAATCACCGAAAGCTAAAATTGTCGCTGTGCATATGGACGCCATTAACCACATGTCGTTAACGCGTGAACAACTGGCAGCCTATGTAAAAGCTCAAAATATTCAGGATAAAGTGTTGATTCCTTTAGATAGCGAAACCTTATCTTTTTAAAGCATATTAGTCTTTGCAGCAGTGGACTTTATGTTCACTGCTGCATATATCGATAAATATCAAATCGAAAGCTAGGATGATAAAACTTAGTGTGTTTTGAGTGATTGGAAATCCACTTCAGATAGTCAACGCCTTATATTCAAAATATATGATTTCACTGCAGCATAATCTCCATTTGAACTATCAACCATCTGAGAAATCCATAATCAATAACTTAGCTTAGAAATAATTCATTTATTTCAAAATTAAAATCATTCTTTATCTATTTTTTTCACAAGCAAATCACTAATCGAGACAACGACTTATATCAATTAGTCATAAGATATGCACGTTTTTTGATATTTGGCATTCAGCGATGGTCGGTCCTTTAGAGTTCATTCTGGCAGGTGTAATTGTAGGTTTCTGCGTAGGTATTACCGGTGTTGGCGGTGGTTCATTGATGACCCCGATCCTGATCAGCCTGTATAAAATTGAACCTCATATTGCGATTGGCACAGACTTACTATATGCCGCAATTTCAAAATTTTGTGGTTCTTTAGTTCATGCACGTAAAATGAATATTGTATGGACCATTGTTATTTGGCTTGCAGTCGGCAGTATCCCTGCGTCTTTTGCGACCCATTGGGTACTGGAAAACTATCTGAGCCAATCGACACATTACAAAACGGTATTAACCATGTTTTTGGGTTTTATGCTGACGATTACTGGGATCTCAATTATTTTCCGTGGTCATATCGAAAAATTCTTTAATAAATTTCGAAAAACTGATCAGTTGGATGATATGAGTGCGGATCTTGAACGTATCAATTTCCAAGCTAAAAATAAGCGTGCATATATCATCATCATGGGGATTATTTTAGGCGTATTCGTTACCCTATCGTCTGTTGGTGCAGGTGCCTTCGGTATTATGGCTTTGGTGCTTATGTTCCCGAACTTACCGATGATTCGTATTATCGGCTCTGACGTCGTACATGCCGTGCTTCTTACACTGGTTGCAGGCTTGGGTCATATGAGCTCAGGTAATGTCGATTTTCATTTATTGGGTTGGTTATTGGTTGGTTCTATTCCAGCGATTGTTGTCGGAACTTTGATCAGCTCACGTTTACCAGAAAAAGTGATTCGTAAAGTCTTAGGCATTACCTTGTTTGTTTTAGGCATGAATTTCATCATTAATCCAGTAAAATCAAAACCTGTTGAAAAACCAACAACTGCAATGTTGATCGCACCGACGGTGAATAGTCAGCAGGTTTAAATTAACTGCCCGATTCATCACTTTTTTTTCAGAGACTTATTGATCTTTTTTATAACATTTGAATGCTATATTCATGTTATATTCGGCTCACGAAACAACCTTTTGTATAATCAAACCAGTGACGGCAATGAATACTTTACAGTCAAATTCTATTACCCAAAACGACATTGATGACGTGAATGTAAAAAGCATTCAGCCTCTTGTTACTCCTGCAGAACTAAAAAAAGAGCTACCTCTGACTGAAACTGCCTATCAAACAGTCCTTAAGGGCCGTGAAACTGTACGTAATATTTTAGATGGAAATGACAAACGTCTTTTTGTTGTCATTGGTCCATGTTCAATTCACGACACAGTCGCTGCACATGATTATGCTGACCGTTTAAAAGTTTTAAGTGACAAAATCCAAGATACAATTTATGTCGTGATGCGTGTGTATTTTGAAAAACCACGTACCACTGTGGGTTGGAAAGGTCTAATTAATGACCCTGACATGAACGATTCTTTCAACATCGAAAAAGGCTTACGTATTGGTCGTAAACTTTTACTTGAATTGAATGAAAAAGGTTTGCCTTGTGCAACCGAAGCACTCGATCCAAACTCACCACAGTACTACCAAGATCTTATCTCTTGGTCAGCAATTGGTGCGCGCACCACTGAAAGCCAAACACATCGTGAAATGTCTTCTGGCCTGTCTTCACCTGTGGGCTTTAAAAATGGTACAGATGGCGGTTTAACCGTTGCGACCAATGCCATGCAATCTGTTAAACATGGTCATAGCTTCTTGGGCTTAAGCGACCAAGGTCAAGTTTCTGTTATTCGTACCAGTGGTAACCCATATGCACACGTTGTACTTCGTGGCGGTAACGGTAAACCAAACTACGACGCAGGTTCAGTTGCAGATGCCGAAGCGGCATTAGCCAAAGCAAAAGTTAGTGGCAAAATCATGATTGATACCAGTCATGCAAACTCAAACAAAGACCCGTACCTACAACCCCTTGTTCTGAAAAATATTACTGAACAAATCCTTGACGGAAACAAGTCAATCGTGGGTATTATGGTAGAAAGTCACTTAAAAGGTGGTCGTCAGGATATTCCTGCCAACCTATGTGACCTCGAATATGGTAAATCAGTGACTGATGGCTGTATCGATTGGGATACGACTGAAAAAGTCTTGTTAGAGATGCATGAAGCACTTAAAGACGTGTTACCGACACGCTAAGTGAATGAAAAACGCCATCTTCGAGATGGCGTTTTACTTTGAAGGATTATTTATCAGATGAATGAAATCGAAAATGCGTTAAGTCACATTGAAAACTTCCAATATATACATGAACACTTATTAACGTCAGGACAACCATCTCCTTCTGAGCTTCAAACGATTAAAGAATATGGTGTTTCAACAGTTATCAATTTAGCATTGACTGATGCATCCAATCATATCGAGCATGAAGACCGCATTTGCCTAGATCTAGGCCTGAACTATATCCAAGTTCCAATCTCTTGGGATACCCCTTCAGATGATCAATGCCTATTAGTACTTGATATGATTGACCATTTGGTTCAAGGTCAAACGGTTTGGCTACACTGTGCGAAAAACTTCCGTGTCAGCAGTTTGATGTATTTATATCGTCAATACTATATGGATGTTGATATGCCAAAGGCTCAAGAATTTATGCATCAAATTTGGGAACCTAATGAAACATGGACAGGTTTAATCCATGCGGTTGCCTTACAACTCCAAGGCCGTAAAGCAACTCAAGATTTACAACATGCGCTGATCCATCCAGATCATTTTGCGTGAGAAATCAGTACAGTTGCGGTAGAAAGAATTCCTTCTTGGCGACCAGTAAACCCTAATTTTTCGGTGGTGGTCGCTTTGATGCTAATTTGTGTAACTTCAACATCCATAACATTTGCGATACTTTGACGCATTTCTAAATTATGTTTTGCTAGTTTAGGGCGCTCACAAGCCACGGTAATATCAGCATTATTAAGTACATATCCACGATCTAAAATCATTTGGTAGACGTGTTTTAAAAGTACTCGACTATCGGCACCTTTAAATTTTGGATCTGTATCTGGAAAATGCTGACCAATATCTCCAAGTGCCAAAGCTCCTAATAATGCATCACAAAGCGCATGCAATACCACATCACCATCTGAATGTGCTTTGAGTCCATGTGTGTGTGGAATTTGAACACCAGCAAGCGTTACAAAATCACCTTCTTCAAATGCATGCACATCCATGCCCTGACCGATACGAATTTGAGCTATCATGCTTGAGTTCCTTGAGAAAATAATGATTGAAATCTTGTATTCACGCTTTCTATTTCGCTATAGTGTGGGCAAGCGCAACATAGTGAAAGTATAAGCGATCATGCTGTTGAAAACTGAAATAAATATCATCAAAAAATTCGGACTGGTTCTGCTAATAGTTTCTGGCCTAGCGACGTTTACGCATGCAGAAAAGATAGACTGTGATCATGCCAATACTCATGCAAAAAAAAATTACTGTTCTAACGGTTTTGAAGAACAACGTGAAAAGCTAGATGGGCTTTTTTTAACAGCGCAGTTGATTACCGATGCCCCAATACGCTTGCTGATAGATACGCAAAAATTATGGTACAGCCGAGTTCAGCAATGCAAAAACTTGGAGTGTTTTAAACAACAATTCGAGCTTCGCTATGAAGATTTGAATATTTATACCTCAATGAACCAAAGTTTAACGCAGCATTATCTTAAATTTGAAAATGGCCATTTTGCGACATCACCTGTACATTTAAAAGTGCATCAACTGGGCAAAGACAGCATCAAAATCGAAGGCATTGCCTATCGTAATCCGAACAATCGAGTTGAAACACAAACCATTCCATTTTTAGCTTACACAACACCCGAACAAAAAAATCAAATCACCGATAATGAACACGACTGCAAATATCAGTTCAATTACAGTAAGGCCTTACTCTCAGTAAAAACCGAACAAAAAGGCTGTGAACGTTTTGCAGGGATTTATCGTTTATATGATTAAGATCAAATTCGAATGACTTAGAAAAATACAAAAAAGCCTCAACATTGAGGCTTTTTTGATGTCTACAATATGTCAGTTAAATCGGATGTGTTTGCTGCACTTGCTGGCTGATCATTGCAGCTGTTGCCGCAGATAAAGTCCATCCAAGGTGACCATGCCCTGTATTATAGAAAATATGATCTCGCTTACCTGCATGCACTACTGGCATCATATTGGGCATCATTGGTCGTAAACCCGCCCACGGCACCACATGTTCTGTTGATAGATTAAAATTACGATTCGACCAATCAATTAAAGGCTGAATGCGATCGGCACGAATATCTCGGTTATAGCCATTAAACTCTGCCGTACCTGCAACACGGAGTCGATTTGCACCTAAGCGTGAAGTCACAATTTTGGCACTTTCATCCAACAGACTTACCCAAGGCGCATTGGCCTGACTTTGTTCATCATTTAAATTAATGGTGATTGAATATCCTTTGACTGGATACACATTTACGCGATCACCGAGTTTATGTGCAAGTTCATAACTACCTACGCCACCACAGACCACTACAGCATCTGCCTCAAGTATGCTATCTGCATCAGGATTTTCCATATTTTCATCACTGGCTTTTAATCGAACATTGACACCTTTTGTATGATGCTCAAAGTCAGTCACCTCAAAACCCCACATATATTTCACATCAAAGCGTTCCGTTGCTTTGGCAAGCTGCGTTGTAAATTTATGGATATCTCCAGTGGCATCACCCGGACAATAAAAGCCTCCATAGTATTCACCTGTCAGACTAGGCTCAATGTCACGGATTTCAGCTAATGTCACAGGATGACGCTCTAAACCACCTTCACAGAGCATATTATTAACTTGAGTCGCCACCTCATAATCATGTTGATTATGAAAGAAATGTAAAATGCCGCGTTTTTCTAAATCAAACTGCAAGTTTTCATGCTCAGCAATTTCAAATAAACGCTGACGTGCCATCAATGCAAGACGGACGGTCTCGTGAGTATTTTCACGGTAATCTTTAATATGCCCCATAAACTCAAAGAGCCATGAATATTTGTGTAGATTAAAACTTGGATTTAATAATAATGGCGCGGTTTTTTGTGACATCCATTTGATGCCTTTCACTACCGTTGCTTTTTGGTTCCAGACTTCAGCATTACACGCTGATAATTGTCCACCATTGGCAAACGACGTTTCCATCGCAGGATAAAGATGTTTATCGACCACAGTGACACGATAACCGAGTAATCCGAGTTCGTAAGCTGTCGTTACCCCAGTAATACCTGCACCAATCACAACAATATGACACATATAGGCTCCTTGGAAATTATATTTCCTATGTTCGCCCCATCTGTCATTGTTACCTGAGAGCTTTGGTTCCTTGCGAAGCAATGTGAACCTTCCCCTTCGGTGAGTAGGTCTAGCCTACTTCTCTCCAGATTTTTATATGATTACAGTCCTTTTGCCTGAGAGTTTCCTGGGGGAACTTGCTCCTTCGGCGAGCACGATCTGTGCTTCTCTCCTGCAATCATCCATTCGTTTTTTTATTCGGCATTCATCTTGGTATTGCCTTAGTTAGATATGAGCAATATTTGTACCAAATCTCAAGTCCTATTTGGGTCAATATTGTTAAATAATATTTTTATATCGATTTAAGTTATTAGGTTATAAATTTAAAATCAATTTTTTTATACCTAAATACTTCATCTTTAAAATAAAGGTTTAAAATACTGAATGAAATTTATATCTAGAAAGATTGAAGTTTTATGTCGGATTCTACCCTTTTCTCTTGCTTTGCATCTGTGATCAAAACACATTCTATTGAAGAATTAACTCAAAGTGATTTACTCCGTCTTAAAACTCTGGGAACTATTCAAAGCTTTTATGCACCATTCGAGGCCATAAATCATGATGCAAAAGTGGTCATCGTCGGCATCTGCCCAGGCCAACAACAATGGCGTAATGCATTAATTGCAGCGAAGGACGGCGTAGAGCAGCAATTATCTGAGGAAAACATACTTAAACTTGCCAAGAATAGTGGTGCTTTTAGTGGTCCTATTCGTAAAAATTTAACTCAACTGCTAGATCATATTGGATTACAGAATCAATTAGGCATACAGACCACTGCAGAGCTATTTAGCAATCATCAAGATATGGTGCAAATGTGTTCGGTTTTACAGCAATGTATTTTGGTCAATGGAAAAAATTATGCAGGCTCAACGCCCGCAATGTTGAAAAATGAATTATTAAAACAACATATTGATGATTATTTTATTCCTATGATTCAACAGCTTCCGAACGCAATTTATATACCGCTAGGCAAAGGTGTAGATGAGGTTTTAAATTATGTAAGCAGCTTAGGCTATTTAAAAGATCAGCAGATTTTAGCAGGACTTCCCCATCCATCGGGTGCGAATGCTGAACGGATCAAATATTTTTTAGGCGAAAAACCACGTGACCAATTGTCTCGACAAACCAATCCCGAGCAGATTGATAGCGCAAAATCACAGATCTTACTTAAGTTATCTAAATTTCAATGAAATAAGATTTACATCACTTAATAATATTTTTTTATTTGAATATCGACCACTTATATCAAAGCAGTGCTCAAACAAAACTAGAAAAGTGTGATGTATTTTACTTTTTTGTTTTTTCTGTGTGAATATGCGCCAAAATAAATATTGCTTATAAAAATAACGCTAACATGGAAAAACACATGAAAAATTATTTAGTTCTAGGATTTACACTCCTACTACTCACAGGTTGTATTACCGTACCTAAAAATAAACCTGAAACAAGAACCTTGAAGCTAAAAGGTGTGAATACCGTTGAAAACAGTAACGTAATCCAACGAACCATTACTCGAGGTCAATTACTGTACTGGACAAAAATGTCCTGAACTTGCAATTGATTAGCAAAAGAATAAAGGTGAGTATGCACTTTCACTGCATTCTTATGATCAACAGCAGCTTGATATGAATGAAATATCTTTTGTGATCGACGGCAAAGTATTGTCTTATCCTGCAATAGGTCAAACAAATTATGGTCGCTTAGATAATTCAAATGTGATTGATTCTTCTAATACCGTGATGATCCCAGATACTGTGCTTAAACAATTTTGTGACGCAAAAGATATTGCGGTGATTATGAATACCAACCAAGGTGAAATCGCACACTATATGCTAAAAAACCAAAAATCATCAGATGCCTACCGACTATTTTTACGTGCTTACTCTTAAGCCCAAATAGTCTAAAATCAAAATCCCAAAAGTTAGTGTATGTTTTTTGGGGATTTTTTATTCATCTCGCTTTATAAATTGATCAAATGCATCACATGGTCTTTATTTTATTCGTTTAATTAATTGTTTAATTGTCAGTTCACAAATCGGTTGACCTACCTCTAGATGAAGAGGATAGGCTTGATTTTCATCTGTAAGCTTATAGCCACGTCGTTGATAATATTTTATTAATTCTAAACGCCGATCAATCACATACATCACAAATTCTTCAACATTGGGTTCAATCAACATCGCTTGCTGTTCTGCAAATTGCAATAATTTTTTTCCTAAGCCCTGAGCTTGCTCATTTGGATGAATTGCAAAATGACCAATTTCACAGCTCTTCCCCTGCATTTGAATACCAATACACCCCATGATCTGCGCATGTACCGACTCAATCACATATAAATGAAAATCCCTTTTTTGTAAGAGTTGACTGAGTTGAGACACATTTATTCGATTTCCTCGAACAATATGATGTTCTGTCGTCCAACTCTTGGGATGATTTTCCCGATAGGCTGTATTCATTAAGCTTTCAAGCTGCTGAATATCACCAAGTAAAGCATTTCGTATATTCATATTTTTTTGCTATTTATTTTCATAGGCCTAGTTTACCGAAATAAAAAAACCAGACAATTGTCTGGTTTTTTTATGCAATTTTCTCATCAGTGTGACTTGCTAAAGCTATTCACCAACCGCGTTCGGAACAAAGCAACGCTTTGTTATTTATCCACTGTGACTCGCTAACGCTATTCACTAACCGCGTTCGGAACAAAGCAACGCTTTGTTATTTATCTACTGTGACTCGCTAACGCTACTCACCAACCGCGTTCGGAACAAAGCAGCGCTTTGTTTCCTCACTTGGGTTCAATTGGGGCAAATGGTGCGACTACATCCGCATTTTGTGCGCGGTTACGCATGAAGTGATCCATAAGCACAATTGCCAACATCGCCTCTGCAATTGGTGTCGCACGAACACCGACACAAGGATCATGGCGACCTTTGGTCAACACATCAGTATCTTCACGATTAATCGTGATGGTTTTACCCGGCGTAGTAATGGAAGCTGTTGGTTTCAAGGCGATCGCAACACGAATGTCCTGACCACTCGAAATACCACCCAAGATGCCCCCAGCATGGTTTGCCAAGAAACCATCCGTAGTTAACTCATCACGTGTTTCATGACCAAACTGCTCAGCAACACCAAAGCCATCACCAATTTCCACACCTTTTACGGCATTGATGGACATCATGGCATGTGCAATATCTGCATCTAAACGATCAAATACAGGCTCGCCCCAACCAACTGGCACTTGCGTCGCAATAATTTCCAGTTTGGCGCCACAGCTCGTTCCTTGTTCACGAAGTGACGTTACGAGAGCTTCAAAACGTGGGACGGCATCTGCATCACCACAGAAAAATGGGTTATTCGGAACTTCATTCCAGTCCAATTTCTGTGCTTTTTCGGTACCAATTTGCGTTACATGACCACGAATTTCGATACCGAATTTCTCAAACAAGAATTTTTTAGCAATCGCACCTGCAGCAACACGCATCGCAGTTTCACGAGCACTCGAACGGCCACCACCACGATAATCACGGAAACCATACTTATGTGTATACGTATAGTCTGCATGCCCCGGACGGAAGGTTTGTGCAATGTTGCCATAATCTTTTGATTTTTGATCTGTGTTACGGATCAATAGACCAATCGATGTACCGGTCGTTTTGCCTTCAAATACGCCTGAAATAATTTCAACTTCATCGGGTTCTTTACGCTGAGTCGCAAACTTAGATGTGCCCGGCTTACGACGATCCAGATCCTTTTGCAAATCGGCTTCAGTCAGTTTAATACCCGGTGGAACCCCATCCACAATGGCCATCAGACCAACGCCATGAGATTCACCACAAGTCGTTACACGGAAGAGTTGCCCTATACTATTACCTGCCATGTCAAACGACTCCTTATGCTTGAACAGATTGAATGAATAAATCTCGGTATTCGCGGCATTGAGCAGCAGTCAATGCAAAGATACCTGTACCGCCTTTTTGGAACTGTAACCAGTAAAAATCAACGGTATTGAAGTTTTGACGCATTGCCCATTCTGAGTTACCCACCTCAATCACAATTAAGCCATCTTCAGTCAAGTAATTTGCAGCTTGTGCCAACATTTTACGCACAAGATCCAAACCGTCTTGACCCGCAGCAAGCGCCATTTCAGGTTCATGGTGGAATTCTTCTGGTAAATCTGCCATGTCTTCAGCATCCACATATGGTGGATTCGACACGATCAAATCATATTGATTTTCTGCTGGAATTTTGGCGAATAAATCAGACTCAAGTAAAGCCACTTGATATTGTTTATTGTGGTGTTCACAGTTAATTTGTGCCACTTCGAGTGCATCTTTAGATAAATCTGTTGCATCAACTTCAGCGTCTGGGAATGCATAAGCTAAAGCAATCGCGATACAACCCGAACCCGTACACATATCTAAAATGCGCTGAGGAGTTTTTGGATTGGCATTTTCAGGTAGATTATTAACTGCAGCACCCATTTCGCCATTTTCACCTAAGCAATATGGCGCAAAACGGTTTTCAATTAACTCTGCAATTGGAGAACGTGGAATCAGTACACGTTCATCGACATAAAATGGCTTACCAAAAAAATATGACAAGTTAAGTAAATAAGACGTTGGAACTTTTTCATTAATACGACGTTCTAACAATGCTAAAAATTCTGCAACTTCACTTGGCAATAATTTCGCATCTAAGATTTCCGCATCTGCATTCCAATCTAGAGATAACGTTTGTAAAACCAATGCTGAGCTTTCAGCAAAATAGTCTTCTGTACCTTGTCCTAAGTGGGCATCATATTGACGTAAAGCTGTTACCCCAAAGCGGATATAATCACGAATTGTAGATAGGTTTTCAGCTGCTTCCTGTAAATGTTCAGGGCTAATAGTCGGTCGATCCACTTAAGGCGTCTCCAGTTCATAATTTTTTAAACGCCCTATGATACCTTGTTTTGATGCTATTTATAATAAAAATACGGCATTATTCACCGCTTGAAAGCATTTCATAACCGTATATATGAGGTCTGATACATTCACTGAAATGAAATGTGTACTTTAGGCCTTTCTTCAGCATTTTATAAAACCAAATAGATGAAAATTACGAATAAAAACCAATTCAAGCTCAATTGTTTAGCAATTTGTACTTGATCCTAAGCTTTATTTTCTTAAAATCATCCCCATACAAACAGTTAAATTTTAAATGCGGAGCTCCAATGAGCTATAAGCACAATAACCTCATGGCTATGCGTCAAAGCTATTGGGAAGACACTCAGTCTTTAAACGTGCAAACTGAAAAGGCATTTTTTCAGCAACTACTGATCGAACATCAAGTTTTCCCTGATGCGAGTCTAGAAAACGCACGTACCCTATTTTTTAGCTTACCGAGCATTATTATTGTCAAAGGTTATGCTGCCGGATTTAAAGACGAATCTGTCCAACATCTTATTCATCAACATATTGAAGAACATAAAGCTGCATTGATGCAAAATGATACGGTAAAAATCAAATATCGTTTATAGTTTTATTTCCAATGTGCCTGTCTACGTGGCATCTTGCTTAAGTTTGCAAATGCTTACTGCATATTCAGTAAGTTGAACTATTTTAATACGTTAAGAAACGTTAAAATTAGCTACAATGTATTTTTCTGCGAATTGCTGATTAAAGGATTTAATTTACATGTCAGATCAGAACGATAAGCTCAAACACTTGAAAACGTCTTCTATGGATCGACGCTTATCTATCGCAAAGGCATCGCTACTTGCGGGAACTCGTTGGGCAGCATCAAACGCCACTTCTATTTTTTCGAGTGAAGAAGAAAAAGAGAAAAAGCGTAAAAAAGCCATGAAAGATCAGGCTGAATATCTCGTCGCAGAAATTGGTAAATTAAAAGGTTCAATTGTAAAAATTGGGCAAATGATGGCGTTGTATGGTGAACATTTTCTGCCTGAAGAAATCACCCAAGCCCTCAACACCTTGAACAATCAAACAGTTGCATTGGCATGGCCAGCCATCAAAGTCCAATTACAAAATCAACTTGGCTCAAAACTTGATGATCTCGTGATTGATCATGAGCCACTTGGCACTGCGTCTTTGGCACAAGTTCACCGTGCAAAACGTAAATCTGATGGTTTAGAACTGGTTTTAAAAATCCAGTATCCGGGTGTGGCAGATGCCATCGATTCGGATATGAATCTATTCAAAAACATGCTCAAACTGACACGAATGGTGCCTCAAACGCGTGAATTTGATCAGTGGTTTGATGAAGTTCGTGAAATGATGCATCGTGAAGTAAATTATAAAATCGAAGCAGATACCACTCGCCGTTTTGCAGCACGCTTAAAAGAAGACCCACGCTATATCGTGCCGCAAATCATTGAAGGTTATTCAACACCTCAAGTGCTGTGTATGACCTTTGAACGTGGTGTGCCGATTAATAGCCCTGTAATGCTATCACTTCCTCAAGAGCGCCGTAATGCCTTAGGTGAAGCATCACTTGAAATTGCCGTACGCGAAATTTTTGAATGGGGTGAAATGCAAACCGACCCTAACTTCGGAAACTATTTGGTCCGTTTAGGCAATGGTGCGGATGTGCCAGATAAAATTGTTCTCCTCGACTTTGGTGCGATCCGTCAGTTCGATGAGCATCTATTAGGCGTTGCGCGTAATTTGATTACCGCGGGTTACCATCACAGCTCTGAGCAAATGGTCAAAGCGATGACAGGTTATGAGTTCTTTGATGGTATTCCACAAAGTATTAAACCTGATATGGCTAAAGTCTTTTTGTTAGCGACAGAGGCATTTAGTAGCACTGAAAATAACCCAAACATCCCTGCTGGTGTTATGGACGAACAACAACGCTATGACTGGAAAAAAAGCCAATTACATAGCCGTGTGATGCAACAAGCGTCAAAATCGATGGCATCTCGCTATTTCTCAGTTCCACCTAAAGAGTTTATGTTTATTAGCCGTAAATTTATCGGTGCATATACCTTTATGACCGTCATTGAAGCAAAAACCAATGTTCGTCGTATGATTCAAAAATATCAATAATCATTCAATACAGACCTTAAAACTTGGCTGACTCAAATGTCAGCCAAGTCAATTTTAAAATAACAATACTTTTAAGCCTTTTTACTTTTCTATTCTTAATTAATCATTTAGCTATCGAATCCCACCTAATCTCGCCGTTTATCTTTGACAATCATGCATGTCATTTATGACATGGTTTTTCTATCTTTGGCATGTCAGCATTAAATAAGAACAACGCAAATGGAAAACAACAATGACCAATATGGTAAACAAGGCACAAGGATTTGGACTCTCACTTTTAACGAAAATTGCCGGAAGTGATGTACTCGATCAGTTTAAACTGCGCAAATTTGTTGAAAAATCTTTGTATCAAAGCTCAAAAGCTGGTTTTAAAACCCTGAGCCAGACGCAAAAAGTATTTCAGACCAACAAAGATGTGCATAAGCAACGTTTGCCTAATCAACAAAAATCATTATTTGATTTAAACCTGACTGAAGAACAACAAATGACTGCTGATGCGATGCAGCAGTTTGCCACAGAAGTCTTGTATCCACTTGCTCATCAAGCCGATCAAGAGGAAAGATTTCCTGAAGCGTTATGGCAACATATCCAAGATCTAGGTCTAAATTATTATGCCTTACCTGAAGATTTGGGTGGCGTCGCGGCAGAAAAAAATATCATTAGCAATATCTTAATTGCTGAACAATTGGCTGAAGGTGACTTTAGTTTAACAGCAGGTTTACTGTCGACGTTTAGCTGCATCAATGCCATCACCCAATGGGGTTCCGAATCTGTTCAAGCAACCTACTTAGCGGCATTTGCAGATGATTCAGCCCTACGTGCAAGCTTTGCGGTTCAAGAGGCAACAGCGGCATTTAATCCCTATCAACTTAAAACTCACGCGATTGCTGATGGCCAGCAGTATAAAATCAGTGGGGAGAAAACCTTAGTCCTTCTAGGTGAACAGGCAGATGTGCTGTTAGTGAGTGCCATGCTCAATGGGCAGCCTGAAGTTTTTATTGTGCAACGTGACCAGAGCATTAGCGCAAAAAAAACACCTGCTATGGGTTTGAAAGCCACTGAAACGGTAACTTTAAAATTTGATCAGACCCCTGCCCAACGCTTAGGCGATCAAGATTTCAATTACACCTCATTTATCGATCTTGGCAACTTAATGTGGTGTGCCATGGCTGTTGGCACCGCAACTGCAGTCAAAAAATATTGCATTCAATATGCAAACGAACGTACAGCTTTTGGAGAGCCAATTTCGCACCGTCAAAGTGTGGCATTTATGATTGCAGATATGGCAATCGAAATTGATGCCATGCATATGCTCATCCTAAACGCAGCAAGTCTAGCCGAAGCCGGCAAGCCATTTCATCGTGAAGCCTATTTAGCCCGCGTGCTATGTGCTGAAAAGTCAATGAAAATTGGGACCGATGGCGTGCAAATATTAGGTGGTCATGGCTTTACCAAAGAACATCCCGTAGAACGTTGGTATCGAGACTTACGTGCCACAGCGATTCTTCAATCTGGCTTACATGCATAATTCAGCAAAATAAAAACAAGGAAATGTCCATGAACTTACAAAATCCGAAAAAATTTAAATTGCTGATCGACCAAGCCCATGAAGTCGCTTTAAATGTTCTACGCCCTATTTCACGTAAATATGACAAAGCCGAACATGCCTATCCTAAAGAGTTAGATATGTTATCTTCCCTCGTTGACGGTATGAATGATGGCGGTGATGGCATGAATGCAGGTGCCGCCGTCAATAAACGTGGCGACACAGACACGGGTAATAAAAACGGTGTCAATATGTCAACAGCCCTCAGTATCATCGAAATGTGCTATGGAGATACAGGCCTGTTACTCAGTATGCCTCGCCAAGGGCTTGGAAACTCGGCTATTGCAGCAGTAGCCAATGATGAGCAACTAGAACGCTTAAAAGGAACTTGGGCCGCTATGGCCATTACAGAACCCAATTGCGGCTCTGATTCTGCTGCAATTAGGACAACAGCGACGAAAGATGGTGATGAATACATACTCAATGGTGAAAAAATCTTTGTCACCTCGGGCGAACGTGCTGATTCAGTGGTGGTTTGGGCAACGCTAGATAAAAAATTAGGTCGAGCAGCGATTAAATCCTTTGTGGTTGAAAAAGGTACACCAGGAATGACTGTAGAACGCCTAGAACATAAATTGGGTATTAAAGCTTCTGATACTGCTGCCATTAGTTTTGTAGATTGTCGTGTCCCTGCTGCAAACTTATTAGGCAATGCTGAAATTGATGTAGCAAAGGGTTTTGCTGGGGTTATGGAAACTTTTGATAATACTCGCCCACTCGTTGCTGCGATGGCTATAGGCTGTGCAAAGGCATCTTTAGAGCGAATTAAAGAAATCTTCAAAGATGAACTAGATGAGCAGTATTCAACACCGATCTTACAAAGCTCGAATATTGCTGCACAAATCTACCGAATGGAAGCAGACTGGGAAGCAGCACGTCTACTCATGCTCAAAGCCGCATGGATGGCCGACAACAAAAAACCTAACTCACGTGAAGCATCCATCGCTAAAGCAAAAGCAGGCCGTGTAGGTAATGAAATCACGTTAAAGTGTGTAGAGCTCGCAGCGGCAGTTGGTTATAACGAAGATGAATTATTGGAAAAATGGGCACGTGATTCAAAAATCCTTGATATATTTGAAGGAACACAGCAAATTCAACAATTAATCGTTGCACGACGTGAACTGGGTAAAAGTTCAAGCGAATTAAAATAATTACTTTGCTTGAGCAATTTGAAACTTAAAGATGGATTTTTATATAGGATCAGTCTATAAAACAATCCATCTTTTTGTTTTTCGATGATTATGTTTCAGATCCGACCACTTCAAATTGAAGATAATGCAAGCATTGCCAATGTCATTCGCACAGTTTCCAAAGAATTTGGATTAGCACCTGAATCAGGATTTGCCGTTGCAGATCCAATTTTAGATGATTTATATCACGTTTATGCGCAAGCAAATGCACAATATTGGGTTATTGAAAATCAACACGGTACAATTTTAGGTGGTGGCGGCCTTTCTCCTTTAGTTGGAGACTCAAGCATTTTAGAAATCCAAAAAATGTATTTTATGCCTGAATTACGTGGTCATGGCTTAGCCAAAGATATTTTAGAACTTTGTTTTCAATTCGCCAAAGATCATAATTTTAAAGCATGTTATTTAGAAACTACACATACACTTGGGCAAGCGGTGAAACTCTATGAAAAAGTAGGATTTGAACACTTACAAGCTCCCAAGGGCAATACAGGTCATAGCCAAGCATGCGAAATTTGGATGCTTAAAACGCTTTAAATAAAATTAGATTCTACAAATTTCACTGGAAAGATTTACAGCTTTATCAAATACAGTTATTTGATGAATGGATATTCTAGTTTTTTATAACTAAAGTTCTCGGGATTTGAATGTTCCCATAATCTTAATAAGTACCATGTTAAGAGAGAAATACTGATTCAATTAACACGATCTTTTTCTCTCTTCACTTAAAAAATCATGTAATTTGAGTACATTTCCATCAATTCTTACAATTTCACTGTACAGAGCATCTTAAGAAAATATTGACCTCTAAGTCTCCAGTTCATAATATCGCTTTAGAAATTACACTTAGCCATGATTATTTTAAAGTGAATATAAATGCAGAATGTACTGAATAAAACTCGCCTTTCAACTCGTCTTTCGTCGCTCCTAAGCGCTCACAGCTTAAAGTTTTCAACTGTTATTATATCTGTAACCCTGATTTCTGGATGTTCATCACTAGGTGGTGGCTCTGTAGAAAAACGTGCAGTTAAACTTTCATCAGGGATCCAAAAGGCCTATTCAGTCAATCCTGAAACTGCAAATCGAGTGTCACCCTACATTGTGCAAACTGCCGATCAATACAACTTAGATCCTTTACTACTGGCTGCCGTTATTCGCCAAGAATCAACTTTCCGCCCTTATGTCAGTTCTCCTGCAGGTGCAGTCGGTTTAACTCAGGTGATGCCACGTTATTGGCAAGCAACATGCCCTGGGGATTTATATGACGAATTAACCAATATTAATTGTGGGTCATTTATTTTAACTAAATATAAAAATGCCGCTGGCAGCATGCCAAAAGCTTTAGCCTACTATAATGTCGGACCTACTGCTTATAACACCAATCGAAAAATGAAAAAACAAGGCAAACGTTATGCAAAACAAGTTAAAGAACATCAAAATAATTTAAAAAGTTCCTTATAATTTCTAAAAATTTAATCTTTTATTTAACCATATAGACCTAACTAAGCTTAAGAGGATAAATTTTGTTAGGTCTAATCTCTTCAATTATTTCATAGATTGACGCATTTTATCTTCATCAAAATATTGCGCAAATGATGCAATACGTTTTTCAACAATTGGATTTTTCATCAGATTTTCAGCTGCACGATTTCCCAATAGTTCAAATGCTTTACCTAGAGCATTTGTTCCTTCATTTTCTGTAACAGCTTTGATTTCAGCATTACAACGTTTAGTAAATAAATCTTGAAATAGAATAGCCATATTTTTATCAATTTTTTGTATCTCAACTGGCGTTACTTTACTATATTTAGAAATTTCTGGATGTGCTGAAAATGCCAAATAAATCCAAGCTG
Source organism: Acinetobacter sp. YH12098 (assembly GCF_013419235.1). NCBI lineage: Bacteria > Pseudomonadati > Pseudomonadota > Gammaproteobacteria > Moraxellales > Moraxellaceae > Acinetobacter > Acinetobacter sp. YH12098. Next base: position 270 of record NZ_VPAO01000047.1, on the reverse strand, counting down.
TTAAGTTCTGACTCTCTTTTGCTGAAATTTTATTTACCAAACATTCACTTAGTTTATCCTGATACACACCGGCTGTAGTATTGAAAGAAACAAATGCAAATAAAACTGTAGCTAATAATTTTTTTAAAAACATCTTAAATACCCTATAGCTAAATACCAAATAAATCATTACAGTAATCTTTAAATAATTTATCAATATCTTTAACTCTAAACTTAGTTCGAATCGCCTTGACTCGTGACCACATATTTTCTATTGGATTTAAATCTGGA
>NZ_VPAO01000046.1:0-33100 GCF_013419235.1 Acinetobacter sp. YH12098 | reverse complement strand
TGAGGATCAGAAAGCTTGTTTGAATCGATGTATTTCATCCGCAGATTATGCACGAATGCTAAGAAATCCGGAGTGCAAATATTAACCAAAAAGAAGATCGTTTTTTGATTTATGAAAGAGATCTATTGATAAACTTTCGTCGATAATATCACATGGATTATTGTCAGATAGTATTGTGTCTCAAAATCAGTTTGGTGGTACGGTAATTGGTCTAAGTCACATAAAGCAAAGGCGTTTAACAGAGCTAACTCTAAGTTGTTATCCTAATTTATATGTGGGGGAATGTGTTCCATTCTATTTTTGTCCCAGATCAGTAATGCTGTATATGATCAATCAGGGTAATTCAGATTTAACGTACGATGGAGGGCAGTCTGGTATCATTCATTTGCGTTTTGATATGCATGAATGTGTTCAATGGGCAATAGCTAATAGAAGGCGTTGGGTCTTTACCTCTACTAATGCTGGTTCTAGATTCTTTGAAGATTACAATAATTTAAGTGATCTAAGTCTATTGGATTGGAATGCTATTTCTAGTCGATATTGGAGTAGCTGTAGAGATCAAAAACAAGTTGAATTTTTGATTGAGAATTCAATTTCATGGAATTTAGTTAAAGAAATAGGTGTTTATAATCAAGCTATGTTGAATCGTGTTAACGTTTTATTAGTTGGTCAAACTCATAGGCCACATGTTAGAATCCAACAAGATTGGTACTATTGAGATTTCGTTATGATTACATTTACTCATGGCGACATATTGAAAGCTGATGTGGAAGCTATTGTTAATACAGTTAATTGTGTTGGTGTAATGGGTAGAGGCATTGCTCTTCAATTTAAGAAAGCATGGCCAGATAACTTTAAACACTATGCTGTAGCATGCAAACGAAATGAAGTAGTACCAGGAAAAATGTTCATTTATGAAACATTAGGACTAACTAATCCTAAATATATTATTAATTTCCCGACAAAAAGACACTGGAAAGGTGCAAGTCGTATTGAAGATATTGAATCCGGCTTGCAGAGTTTAGTTTTAGAGATTAAAGATAAAAAAATAAGGTCTATAGCAATTCCTCCTTTAGGAGCAGGTTTAGGGGGATTGGATTGGAAAATTGTCAAAGAAAGAATTGTTCACTATTTAGATGGATTATCAGATATTGATATTTTGATATACGAGCCATTAAATTCAAATATAAAAATTGAAAAAGTAATCAATAAACAAGTGCCAAATATGACTCCAGGTCGTGCAATTTTAATTGAATTAATGCAAAGATATTTAAAAGGTCTACTGGATCCATTTGTTTCTTTGTTGGAAGTACAAAAACTTTTATATTTTATGCAGGAAGCAGGAGAACCCTTGCGCTTAAATTATAAAAAAGCTCTTTATGGACCTTATGCTGATAATTTAAGACATGTATTAAATGTAATGGAAGGGCATTATATTCAGGGATATGATGATGGTGGAGATGATCCTTCTAAAGCACTCAGTTTAGTTCCTGGTGCTGTTGAAGAAGCTCGAGAATATCTTAAGAATTATCCTGAAACATTGCAGCGTTTTGAAAAAGTTACAGATATAGTAGATGGTTTTGAAAGTAGATTTGGTCTGGAGTTACTTGCCTCTGTGCATTGGGTAGCTAAATATGAAGGCTCCAAAGATAGAGAGGAATTAGTAAATAAAATTCATAATTGGAATATAAATAAAAAGAAATTTACTCCACGCCAGATAGATATTGCATATAAGAATTTACAGGATAATTTTGTATTTTCTTAATTTTAAGAACCACTGAAAAGTGGTTTTTTATTTTATAAAATTATAATAAGATATATCTTAATTAACTTTAAGCTATATCTTTCCTATGTCGAAATCAGATCTGATTGCAGATATCGAAAGCACAGCCAAACCGCGAAAACGCCTGTTTGAAGCAGGTGAAATGAAGCTTTTGGTCCTGCATTTTATCGCCCAGCAACCCAAATTCAGCTACGACATCATTAAAGATGTCGGCGCAATCGTAGGCGGTGGTTACAGTCCAAGCACAGGGACAATTTACCCAACGCTGAATTACCTCGAAGAACAGCAATACATCCATGCAGAACTAAATGCGGAAGACCGTAAACAATACAGCGTTACGCAGTCAGGCTTAGCGCATCTGGATGCCGAAAAAGCCACAGTAGAGAAAATCCTCTGCCGTTTTGATACCCGCAAGCAGATTCATAACAACGAACAATACGTCGATATCAAACGTGCGATGGAAAACCTAAAAGCATCACTGCGCATCAAAATTCAGCACTGTGAACTGACACCTGAACAGGTGTATGCCATTGCAGAAAAAATCGATCAGGCGGCCGTCGAAATCAGCCGTATGGAGGTGACACAATGAAACAGCATCAATATGAAATTACGCTCAAACACATTGCCGATGCACAGGGCAATCCATCGACCTATACCGAAGCTTTGCAGTTTAATGCTTACAACCATGATGACATGTTTAAGGTGCTAGAGCATTTGACTAAAGCGCAGTTATTAGATGATGAAAAAACCAAAGCCTTTGCCGTGGGTCTGAAACTGTTTGGTGAAACCTTGCTGGAAAATAAAGACCTTCCTTTATTTAAAGATTTCATGCCGCATTTTGGTCAGTTTATGAAAACACTGAAACAAACCGTAAAAGCCCAGAACGCAGCCCAAGACGAATAATAGGTATTTACAGATGAATCAACTCCCAAAATTTCATCCCAAACACATGACTTGGCTGATGCCCCTGATTCTGTCCGGCATTATGAGCGGTTCAATTTCCTGCTTTAATATGCTGATGAATAAAGGCTTAGTTGAAGGCTTTCTTGGTATTTGGCTGCGCGCTTGGGGTATGTCATGGATGATGGCATTTCCACTTATTTTGATTGTTTTGCCATTGGTGCGTAATACGTTAATGAAGTTTGTGCGCTTACCGAATGAGCCTGCATCTAAATAGAAGGCACATCCATTTAGTCATGAGTTGAGTGTGACTGCATAGCATCTTGAATGATGGCTGTTAATTCAGTCAGCGATTTAACTCCTGCAATACGTTGAATCACCTGCCCGCGATAAAACAGCAAGGTTGAAGGCAGGCCATAAACGTTATATCGCAAGGTCAGTATCGGTGAGGAATCGACATTCACCTTGCCAAATTTGAGCCGTGTATGCTGCGTGGACATTTGGCTTGCACACTGCTCAAATACAGGGAAGTTCTGCACACAGGGCGCGCACCAGTCTGCATAGAAACGAATCACGGCAAAACCATCGAACCATTCATAGTCGCTGGCGTTATCTTCGTTATATTCAACAACCTGAACCATGTGCTGCCTATTATTAATTTGCTAAATAGTCAGCCAATTATACATAAGTCCATTGTTATTCAATCTGTATGCTTTCTATGTTCAAATAGTGCAGAGATAGATGAATAGTCAATAATTGAAAAGGAAAAACAATGTCACAGCAAAGCATGCAGCAGGTCATTATTACTGAACCGGGCGGTGTCGATAAACTGGCGTATGAAAGCGTTGCCATCCCAGATGCGAAAGCGGATGAAGTGTTGGTTAAAGTGCATGCCTTTGGTATTAACCGTCCAGACATTTTACAGCGCCAAGGCTTGTACCCAATGCCGAAAGGGGTAACACCAGTACCGGGTCTGGAAGTGGCGGGTGAAGTAGTTGCTGTGGGTGCAGATGTCACTTTGTTTAAAGTGGGTGATAAAGTCTGCGGTCTGACCAATGGTGGTGGTTATGCAGAATATTGCGTAGTACCTGAAAGCCAAACCATTCGTATTCCTGAAGGTGTAAGCTTTACTCAAGCAGCAGCGATTCCTGAAACATTCTTTACGGTCTGGGCGAATGTATTCCAAATGGGTAAAGCCAAAGCAGGTGAAACGGTGCTGATTCATGGGGGAACCAGTGGTATTGGAACCACAGCAATCATGCTGTGTAATGCGTTGGGCATGAAAACATTTGCAACAGTCGGTTCAGATGAAAAAGTGGCAGCGATCTCTGATATCACGCATGCGATTAACTACAAGACTCAAGACTTTGAGCAAGTGATTAATGAAGCGACCAATGAGCAAGGTGTAGATGTCATTTTAGATATTGTTGGCGCACCGTATTTAGCGCAGAACCTCAATCTATTACGTCGTGATGGTCGTTTGGTCTATATCGCATTTTTAGGCGGTGCAAAAGCCAAAGAAGTAAAACTGGGTCAAATCATGATGAAGCGTTTGACCATTACAGGCTCAACCATGCGTGCGCGTAATACTGCAGAAAAAGCAGAGATTGCCAAAGGCATTCAGGAAAATGTTGTTCCGTTATGGTCTAAAGGTGAATGCCTGCCAATGATTTACAAAACATTTAAGTTTGACCAAATTCAAGAAGCACATGCAGCCATGGATACAGGCGACCATGTGGGTAAGATTGTGGTTGAAGTGATCTAAAGGATTATTTTTAAAACGCGATGTATTTGCAGGGTGTTTTAAAATAATTAAAGAGGGCAATGTCCCTCTTTTTTTATTGTCTTACTAAATTTTAGGCATAAAAAAACCAGCTTATCGCTGGGTTCTTTATTACACCATCTTCAATAGAAGAAGAATGGTGCCCGAGGCCAGACTCGAACTGGCACGCTTTGTGGGCGGGGGATTTTAAATCCCCTGTGTCTACCGATTTCACCACTCGGGCTTAACAAGATTGGAGGCGGAGGTCGGAATCGAACCGGCGTACACGGAGTTGCAGTCCGCTGCATGACCACTCTGCCACCCCGCCACGTCTTGTTGATGCGTATATTAGCAAGCTCTGAAAAAAAAACAATAGCAGATTCATCTGTATGAGCATAAAAGCAGCATACAAGGTAAAAAATTTAAAATAATCATGTATTATGTGCAAAATTGATTCATATCATCACTTGGAGAAGTGCCGTGGCATTAGTTTTAGATGGTCGTGCATTGGCGAAGAAAATTGAAGCTGACTTGTTGACTCGCGTAGAAGCGCTAAAAGAGAAAACTGGTCGTACCCCAATTCTTGCGACTATTTTGGTAGGTGACGATGGTGCATCTGCAACTTATGTACGTATGAAAGGGAATGCTTGCCGCCGTGTTGGTATGGATTCATTAAAAGTTGAGCTTCCTAAAGAAACCACAACTGAGCAATTGCTTGCTGAAATTGAAAAATTGAATGCAAATCCAGATGTTCACGGTATTTTGTTACAACACCCCGTACCTGCTCAAATTGATGAGCGTGCTTGTTTCGATGCGATCTCGCTTGAAAAAGACGTAGATGGCGTGACCTGCTTAGGTTTCGGCCGTATGGCAATGGGTGAAGCTGCGTATGGTTCTGCGACTCCTGCAGGTATCATGACCATTTTAAAAGAAAACAACATTGAAATCGCAGGTAAACATGCGGTTGTTGTGGGGCGTTCTGCAATTTTGGGTAAACCAATGTCTGCAATGTTACTTGAAGCAAATGCGACAGTGACTACGTGCCACTCACGTACTCAAAACTTGGCTGACTTTGTTAAACAAGCTGACATTATTGTAGGTGCGGTAGGTAAAGCTGAATTGATTCAAAAAGATTGGATCAAACCAGGTGCAGTGGTTGTTGATGCTGGCTTTCATCCACGTGATGGCGGCGGTGTAGGTGATATCCAATTGGTGGGTATTGAAGAAGTTGCTTCTGCTTATACACCTGTTCCGGGTGGTGTAGGTCCTATGACCATTACAACGTTGATTCGTCAAACTGTTGAAGCTGCTGAAAAAGCGTTGGGTTAATCTTTTAATAAAAAGATATTAAAGTCACAACGGAGTCTTACCGTTGTGACTAAAATGTAAGAAGCTCGTATGTTACTTTTGTTTCGGCAAAAGTAACCAAAACCATTTGTCATCTGCTGAACTCGACAGAATCAGTCTTTTGATTAATGGTATCGCAGAAACAGTGTTCATTCGATTAAGGTCTGTCTCGCACAGCAGCAGATGACGATGTCGCATATCTAATACGTTTATAAATTCAAATAAAATCATCTCCAAGGCTTAATATGAGCTGTACTTTCCAATTCCCCAAAGCCCCTGAACATTTACTGAAAGCACTGCATGAAGTCATTCCGCATTGTGAATTACATGCACAACAGTTGCCTGAAACCCCCATTTCTTTATGGTTGATACCGCCTGTATTTCCAACCGATAAATTGGATGATGAAGTCATTCGCCGTATATGGAGTGACACACCGTATTGGATTTTCTGCTGGGCTTCTGGTCTTGCGATGGCGCAGTGGTTATTGGCAGAGCCGCATCATGTCAAAGATAAAGTGGTGTTGGACTTTGGTGCAGGTTCAGGCGTGGTGGCGATTGCCGCGAAAATGGCAGGGGCGAAACGCGTGATCTGCTGTGACATCGACCAAGTGAGCCTAGATGCCTGCCGTGCCAATGCAGAGTTGAATAATGTTGAACTCGAATATTTGGACGATCTGTATAAAGCCGAACAAGTCGATATTTTATTGGCTGCAGATGTGCTATATGACCAATGCAACCGTTTCTTTTTGGATGAGTTTTTAAAGTTTGCTCCAGAAGTGTGGGTGGCAGACAGTCGTGTGAAAAACTTTAGTCATCCTAAATATGAAAAACTCGATGAACGTAGCGCAACAACATGGCCTGATTTGGATGAATCACCTGAGTTTCGAAATGTGAGTTTTTATAAAACCCTATAAATATTGAACCCATAAAAAAAGACGCTCAAAGCGTCTTTTTTTTGTCTTTTGAACAGCAAATTTGATTAAGAACAAGTATAACGAACCACACGTAAGGTGGCAGGGCGAGCATCGAGTGCATCGCGTGCGCCTAAGTTTTCAGAGTTACGAAGGTCTGGGGTATTTGACAGACCGAAGTTCGCACGTGTATTACCAATTTGACGGCCGTACTGGGTATTTTCCAAAGCAGGATTTGCAATTTCGTTCACGCTTAAGATTTGTAATTTATAGGTCTTTTGCGTATTTAATACTTTTTGGCAAGCACGTTGTAATTTATTGGCATCCAGTTGTTGGTTTTGGCGACCCGCTAAAGTATATGCAAGTGTTGCGCTATCTGCAGATTTGGACTCTATTTGAAAGCCCGTTTGACCATTAAAAGCACGTGGAGTGCTTTGGCAAGCAGCCATCGACATTGCAACAATACCCAAACTTAAAACTTTGTAAATATTTTTCATCATTCATTCGCCGTGTGTATTTGTATGCTCAGTATGCCATAGTCCGTCTGTCGACTCGATGGCGAAAACCAAGAAAGCCAAAGAAGTTTGATTAAATTATGATGTGGACGAGTCGATGAATGGATGGAAATGGAGATAAAAAAAGCTCATCAAAATAGGCTTTGATGAGCTTAAGTGGAATAGCAGGGCTGAGCGAATTAATCGTCAGTGATCATGCTATGTTTTTTGGTATCTTTCATGAAGACATAGGTAATTAAAGATAAACCAATCATGAATGTAATGTAGTAGAAGAAGTAGTTTTCATGGCCTGCATTTTTGAAGCTCAAAGCCACAAGTTCTGCGGTACCACCAAAGAGTGTATTTGCAATGGCATAAGGCAATGCAACACCTAGAGCACGAATGTGCGCAGGGAACAACTCTGCTTTTACTACGGCATTAATCGCAGTATAACCAGTGACAATCACCATACCGCTCATGCAGAGCATAAATGCAGTGGTTGGGCTAGTCGTAGAACCGATTCCATTGAAAATTGGAATGGTAAAGAGTACACCAAGCACACCAAAGGCGATCATGATTGGCTTACGACCAATTTTGTCTGAAAGCGCACCAACAGCAGGTTGTAAAAGCATGAAGATGAAAATCGCAGCAGTGGTAATTTCAGTTGCTGTGGTTTTTTCAAAGCCAGACGTGTTGACCAAATACTTTTGTAAATAAGTGGTAAAGGTATTGAACGCTAAAGTACCACCGGCAGTCAACATGATCACAGTGAAGGCTTGTTTAGGGTATTTAGTAAATAACGCTAAAGCACCTGATTTTGGACCACCATTTTTAGCCTGTTCTTGAGCTTCTTTAGAGGATTGAGTTTCAACTAAACCGCGACGAATCCAGAACACCACAATAGCGAGCAACGCACCGATGAAGAAGGGAACACGCCAGCCCCATTCAGTTAAAGCTTGTTCTGAGAAATTGCGTTGTAAGATAATTAAAACGCAAAGTGCCAATAGCTGACCTGAAATCAGTGTGACATATTGGAAACTTGAGAAGAAACCACGGTGGTTTTTACCTGCCATTTCAGTCAAATAGGTCGCACTAGAGCCATATTCACCGCCGACACTTAAGCCTTGGAGTAAACGCGCTAAAAGTAGAATAGCGGGTGCGAGCATGCCTACAGAATCATAGGTTGGCGCACATGCGATCATCAGTGAGCCGACACACATCAACGATACAGACAGCGTTAAACCTGCTTTACGACCTTTGCGGTCTGCATAAATACCCATGACCCATGCGCCGATTGGACGCATTAAGAAACCGAGTGCAAAGACTGCGGCTGCTTGTAAGAGTTTTACAGTATTGTCACCGTCAGGGAAAAATTGCGGTGCAAAGTAAAGGGTAAAGGCAGCGTAGACATACCAGTCGTACCATTCAACGAGGTTGCCGGCAGATCCGCCGAGGATAGATTTGACACGAGTTTTTCTATCCAATTGTTCAGGAACAACTGGCTCAGATGAGTTTGACACATCATTCTCCAAGGAATGAATGCAAAACATATCCATTTAAACTCTTTGGGAAAAGTTTAAATCAATATATTTTGTCGAAATGGGAGATGGAACTATATTTATTTAATTTATACTCCTGTTGTCGCATAAAATCATGCGACTTTAGTCTATAAAATGCGATTTTTTTGAGCAGATACATTTTTCACGACTAAATGAAAACAACAAAGCCTCATAGATTGAGGCTTTGATGGGAAAAAATATGCATTTTTTGATCAGCTTGATCAATAAGTCATCATCAAATAATTCTGATCAATGCTCCTGAATTTTGGAATGGTGTTTGGTGTCTTTCATAAAGACGTAGACCAATAACGAAATAAAAATCATGATGGTTACATAGATGAAGAACCATGTCTCATAGCCAGCTTCTTTGAAACTTAGGGCAAAAAATTCTGCAGTACCACCAAAGATGGTATCTGTAAGTGCATAAACGGGGTACATCAAAACTGAAGGCTTCTGCAGCTGAACATGCAATATATAAAAGCTTGAAATAAAATTTTAAAAAAGATTAGGTTGAAAAAAAATACAAATCAACTGCTTGTAATTATGTTTGCTTTGAATATAGGTTCTGACTTTAAAATGATTGATTTCATGCTTGAGCCAGCAAGCTTTTAAACGTACATTTAAAATATAACTTCTCATTTATTGAAGGATATAAAAAACTCAGCGTACAGATATCTTGATCAAAATAGGTACTTGATCAAAAAGCATGATCAATGAGAAAAATAATAAAGCAAAGAAAACGAAGCATTGTTGAATAAAAAGACATAGCGGGAGGGAGCGATGAATACACAACAACAATCAATATATGACATGGTGGTCATTGGTGGTGGAATAAATGGTGTTGGTATTGCCTGTGATGCAGCGGGGCGGGGTTTAAGTGTTTTGCTCTGTGAAAAAGACGATCTCGCGAGCCACACTTCATCTGCAAGTAGCAAATTAATTCATGGTGGTCTGCGCTATTTGGAACATAAAGAATTTCGTTTGGTACGTGAAGCACTGGCAGAACGCGAAGTTCTCCTTAAAAAAGCCCCTCATATTATTCGACCGATGCGTTTTATCATGCCACATGAACCGCACTTACGTCCGGCTTGGCTGATTCGGACTGGATTATTCTTTTATGATTATTTGGGTAAGCGAGAACAGCTTTCAGGCTCAAATGGTATTGAATTTGATGTGGAAGCTAGTCCTTTAGCATCCAAATTTACCCGAGGGTTCGAATATTCCGATTGTGCAGTAGATGACGCACGTTTGGTTGTACTGAATGCGATACAAGCACGCGAATATGGTGCACAGATTCTGACTCGAACAGAATGTTTAAATGCATATAGCAAAGCTGGAATTTGGCAGGTGTGTTTGAAAAATGCCAAGGGTTTGCAAAATGTGCAGGCTAAAGTATTGGTGAATGCGGCAGGTCCTTGGGTTGCTGACTTTATAAAACAGGGGTTAAAGCAAGAGTCACCTTATGGTATACGGCTGATACAGGGTAGCCATATTATTGTGCCAAAGCTCTTTGACGGTGATAAAGCTTTTATTATGCAAAATGATGATCATCGCATTGTCTTTGCGATTCCTTATTTAGAACAATATACCCTGATCGGCACGACAGATCGTGAATATCAAGCAGACCCAAATCGAGTAAAGATAAGCCAGGAAGAAATCGATTACTTGCTTGATGTGTCAAATGATCACTTTAAAACTCAATTGACGCAAACGGACATCATTTCAACTTATTCAGGTGTGCGTCCGCTGTGTGATGATGAGTCAGACAATCCAGCAGCAGTCACGCGAGATTACACCTTGGCACTGACCGATGTAGAAGGGGCTGCATTACTTTCAATCTTTGGCGGCAAGCTCACTACCTATCGAAAACTCGCAGAAGCAGCATTAGATCAACTTAAAACGGTTTTTCATCATCGATCCAAAGCGTGGACTGCTGATGCAACATTGCCTGGTGCGGAAAATTTAGAATCGGTAGAGCAGTTGATGGTTGAAATCCAACAAAAAGTGCGAGGGGTTTCGAGCAGCTTAGCTAGTCGTTGGGCGCATGCTTATGGAACACGTGTCTGGATTTTGCTGAATCATTTAACTTCGATTGATGAATTGGGGCAAAACTTTGGACATGGCTTGTATGCTCAAGAAGTGGATTATTTGGTCGAACATGAGTGGGCGAGAAGTTCTGAAGATATTTTGCAAAGACGGACAAAGTTATATTTGCAATTCAGCGCAGCTGAAGTTGATGCTTTGGATGAATACTTAATGGCAATACGAATAAAGCAAAAAGCTCAAGATGTGGCTTAGTTGATATAAAAAAAGACCGCACAAGGCGGTCTTTTAAATCTCCCTTAATCCCTCTTTTAAAAGAGGGAAATTAAAGGCGGATTAAGCAGATTTTTTTACAGCTTCTAAAAGCTCGTCTTGACGTGCTTTAAGTGCTTTTGGTAAACGGTCACCAAGTTTGTTGAACAATTCAGTGTGGCTTTCAAGTTCTTTGATCCACTGTTCTTTGTCTTGTGAAGTTACAAGATCAAATTGTTCTTTAGTGAAGTCTGAACCAGTCCAGTTCAATTGTTCGTAAGTCGGTACGCGGCCAATTGGAGTTTCAACAGCAGTTGCACGACCTTCACAACGGTCAATGATCCACTCAAGAACACGCATGTTTTGACCGAAACCAGGCCATACGAAGTTGCCTTCAGCATCACGACGGAACCAGTTCACGTTGTAGATACCAGGAAGTTTGTTGCCAGCAGCTTCAGCTTTAGCAGCAACTTGTTCACCAAGCTCTAACCAGTGAGAGAAGTAGTCAGCCATGTTGTAACCCGCAAATGGAAGCATTGCGAATGGGTCACGACGAACGATACCTTGTTGACCAACAGCAGCAGCAGTTGTTTCAGAGCCCATAGTTGCAGCTTTGTAAACACCGTCAACCCAGTCAAATGCTTCTGAAATTAGAGGCACTGTGTCTGCACGACGACCACCGAAGATGAATGCAGAAATTGGAACACCTGCTGGATTTTCCCAGTCAGCATCAATAGAAGGACATTGACCAGCTGAAACTGTGAAACGAGCATTTGGATGCGCAGCTTTTTCACCAGCAACGTGTGGCTGACCTTTCCAGTTAGTTAGGTTAGCAGGTGCTTCTTTAGAAAGACCTTCCCACCATACTTCACCGTTGTCAGTTACAGCAACGTTTGTATAGATCACGTCTTTGTGAAGTGTTGCCATACAGTTCGGGTTAGTTTTGGTATTTGTACCAGGTGCTACACCGAAGAAACCAGCTTCAGGGTTGATTGCATATAAGCGACCGTCTTCACCTGGTTTGATCCAAGCAATATCGTCACCTACAGTTTCAATTTTCCAACCTTCGTAACCCGCTGGTGGAATCAACATCGCGAAGTTTGTTTTACCACAAGCAGAAGGGAATGCAGCTGCGATGTAGTGTTTTTCGCCTTGTGGGTTAGTCACGCCAAGGATTAGCATGTGTTCAGCTAACCAACCTTGTTGACGACCCATAGAAGATGCAATACGTAAAGCTAGGCATTTTTTACCCAACAATGCGTTACCGCCGTAACCAGAACCGTAAGACCAGATTTCACGAGTTTCTGGGTAATGAACGATGTATTTTTCAGGGTTGCAAGGCCAAGCAACGTCTTTTTGACCTTCTTCAAGCGGAGCACCAACAGTGTGTACGCAAGGAATGAAGTCACCGTCAGTACCAAGTACGTCATAAACAGCTTTACCCATACGAGCCATTTTAGACATGCTTACAGCAACGTAAGGAGAATCAGTAAGTTCGATACCGATGTGAGCAATATGAGAACCTAAAGGACCCATAGAGAAAGGAACTACGTACAAAGTACGGCCTTTCATTGAACCGTCAAATAAACCATTCAGACGAGCACGCATTTCAGCTGGAGCTTCCCAGTTGTTTGTTGCGCCTGCATCTTCTTGTTTTTCAGAACAGATGTAAGTACGACCTTCAACACGAGCAACGTCAGAAGGATCAGAATTAGCAAGGTAAGAACCAGGATGTTTTTCTTGGTTAAGTTCTTGCATAGTGCCGTTAGCGATCATCAAGTCGATATAACGTTGATATTCTTCTGCGCTACCGTCACACCATTCGATTTTTGCTGGTTTGGTTAATTTGGCAATTTCTTCCACCCAAGCAATGAGCTTAGGGTGACGAACGAATTCTGGTGCGTTCACTTGGGTCATGGTGAGGCCTATCTCAAAAATGTACTAACCGTACAAAGTATAATCTGCATCATGGGATACATCATGCAGATAAAAGATGAAAAAAAAGTGGCTGTATTAAAGCATAAAATCATAAAAAAAATAAGACTAAAGAAGTGGTAGATTTTTTTTGGTAGTTAATACTATTTATATTAAATATAGATAAAATACAATAACTTAACATATAATGTGGTGAATTTTCACTTTATTTATTAACGTGATGGACAATATTTTATATAGTTATTTTTAATAAAAACAAAAAGTTGCATGTAATTGATATTTGAGAATTATTATTGATTAAATAAATGGTGGTAATTCGATTTTTACATAAAGGCGCTATTATTTGCTGTTAAATTCGACAAAATAAAATACTAAGCGGCCAAGATGTATAAAAAGTGATTAAACAAGCCAAGCCTTTATCTATTATCTATAATAAAAAATCAGGATTTCATGCTGCAAACAAAGATGAAGTCTACGAGGAACTTGTGCGGATATTATCCGATCATAATTTCGAAATACAGTCATTTGAGCTTGGGCAGGAAGCGAGTTTTGATACTTTAATGAGCAAGGTATTTGCACGCCATAAAGACCCTGATAATTTGGGTGTTGTGGTTGCTGCAGGTGGTGATGGAACCTTAAATGCTGTTGCTCATCAGTTGATGCATACCGATATTCCTATGGGGGTCTTACCTTTGGGCACATTTAATTATGTGGCGCGGGTACTCAATATTCCTCTCGATTTAATTCAAGCGGCACAGGTGATTGCGACAGGCAATAATCGACAGGTACATGTGGCGCAAATCAATGAACATATCTATTTAAACAATGCCAGTTTGGGCTTGTATCCTTTATTTATACAAAAAAGAGAATTTTATAATCAAAAGTTTGGTCGTTTCCCATTACATGCTTATACCTCAGGTTTGGATGTGCTGATTCGAGATCGTAAAGAGTTGAAATTGGAAATCGAAGTGGATCATCATATTTATCCAGTCAAAACGCCTTTGATCTTTTTTGGTAATAACCAATTGCAATTGGCCGATTTAAATTTGCAAATTGCTAAAGATGCAGCAGCAGGTAAAGTTGCAGGTGTGGTGGTCGCAAAAAGTGATAAGAAAACGTTATTTAAAATTTTATGGCAGTTGATCCGTGGCAATATCGACAATGCGCCAGATGTGTATAGTTTTGCCGCTAATGAAGTCACGATACATACTCAACGAAAAAAAATGACCGTTGCTGTGGATGGTGAGATTGTAGAAATGAAACCGCCGCTTAAAATTCGAGTGCAAAAACAAGCCTTAAAGATACGGGTGCCACATGATACTGCATCTGTCTGATCTGCATTTTGGCACTGAAAAGCCAGAGTGTATGCGCGCGATTCAGCAATTTTGTCGTGAAAATCGTATCGAAGCCGTGGTTGCCAGTGGAGACTTAACCCAACGTGCGCGCTATCGTCAGTTTTATGCATGTAAGCAATTTTTAGAAAGCTTAAAGCTGCCTTATATCGTTGTGCCAGGGAATCATGATATTCCGCTGTATCATTTATGGAACCGTGTTTTTAGTCCTTTCGCACGTTATCAACTTTTTTTTGGTGCCATGGAAAATGTACTGGAAACCGAACATTTTTATTTAATTGGGATCAATAGTATTCGTCGTCGTTACCATACGCGAGGGCATGTATCGCTCGAGCAAATACATCATGTCGACGAGTTACTTAAACATGCGCCTCCCAATAAAGTGAAATTAATCATAGCGCATCAACCTTTTTATACGCCGCCCAATGACCCACATGGTGTGAAAGATTGTCCTGTTCAAGGGCATTTGGCACTCGAGCAATGGAGTCAACACGGTTTGAATGGTTTATTGCATGGACATTTACATGTTCCAGCCAGCTATGACCTCAATCAAATTTATGCTTTAGGTGCTGCGCATCCAGTTTGGGATATTCATGCTGGAACTGCAACGTCATATCGCCTACACGATAACCTTGCCAACAGTTTTAATGTCATTGATGAGCAGATGAATGTGCAGCATTATTTTTATCATTCAAAGTTAAAAATATTCGAAGAAAATTTTAGTACTCATATTTTGGATGAGCTTTAATCCTTTAAATTTAAATTTTGAAGAAAAAAAATACAAAAAAATGAAAAAAATTAAATTTTGCCCTTGAAGGGTTTTTTTCCATCCCCACAAAAGTGTCATCTAAATTATTTTTTGTCGATGGCTTACGGAAATCAAAATGTCATCGTCTTTTATCTAGTAAATAGACTTAGTCTGGAGTTAACTATGAGCAATATTCGTCCTTTGCATGACAACGTTGTGATTCGCCGTGTTGAAAAGGAAACTAAAACTGCTGGTGGTCTTATTTTAAGTACTTCAGCAGCTGAACAACCTGCTCAAGGCGAAGTAATCGCTGTAGGTAATGGCAAAGTAACTGACAATGGCGTACGTGCATTAGACGTTAAAGTTGGTGACAACGTATTGTTTGGCACTTATGCCGGTACAAAAGTAAAAGTAGCAGGCGAAGAGCTTCTTATTATGAAAGAGTCTGACATCTTAGCGGTACTTGAAGCTTAAGTTTCGTACACGCATTTAGACCCTTTTATTCATCATAAATTGTTAAAAAATTTAAAAAGATTCGGAGTTAGACATGTCAGCTAAAGACGTAAAATTTGGTGATTCAGCGCGTTCAAAAATGATCGCGGGTGTAAATGTACTTGCAGATGCTGTAAAAGTGACTTTAGGTCCTAAAGGCCGTAACGTTGTCATCGACCGTTCTTTCGGTGCACCGCACATCACTAAAGATGGTGTTTCTGTTGCTAAAGAAATCACGTTAAAAGACAAGTTTGAAAACATGGGCGCTCAGCTAGTTCGTGAAGTGTCTTCAAAAACCAACGACATCGCGGGTGACGGTACAACAACTGCAACTGTTCTTGCACAAGCAATCCTTAATGAAGGGATTAAATCAGTAACTGCGGGTATGAACCCAATGGATCTTAAACGCGGTATCGACATCGCGGTTAAAGCTGTAGTTGCTGAAATTAAAGCGACTGCAAAACCTGCATCTGACTCTAAAGCGATTGAACAAGTAGGTTCTATTTCTGCGAACTCTGACACCACTGTTGGTAAACTTATTGCTCAAGCAATGGAAAAAGTTGGTAAAGAGGGTGTAATTACAGTTGAAGAGGGTTCAGGCTTTGAAGATTCTCTAGATGTTGTAGAGGGTATGCAGTTTGACCGTGGTTACATCAGCCCGTACTTTGCAAACAAGCAAGATACACTAACAGCTGAACTTGAAAACCCATACATTCTTCTTGTTGATAAAAAAATCAGCAACATCCGCGAATTAATTGCTGTACTTGAAGCTGTTGCTAAAACAGGTAAACCGCTTCTTATCATTGCTGAAGATGTTGAAGGTGAAGCACTTGCAACTCTTGTTGTAAACAACATGCGTGGCATTATCAAAGTTTGTGCTGTTAAAGCACCTGGTTTTGGTGATCGTCGTAAAGCCATGCTTCAAGATATCGCGATTTTAACTGGCGCGACTGTAATTTCTGAAGAAGTAGGCATGTCACTTGAACAAGCGTCTCTTCAAGATTTAGGTACAGCGCATAAAGTTACTGTTTCTAAAGAAAACACAGTAATTGTTGATGGTGCAGGTGTTGCAGAGCAAATTGCTGAACGGGTAACTCAAATTCGTGCTCAAATTGAAGAATCAACTTCAGAATACGACAAAGAAAAACTTCAAGAACGCGTTGCTAAATTGGCAGGCGGTGTTGCTGTAATCAAAATCGGCGCTGCAACTGAAGTTGAAATGAAAGAGAAGAAAGATCGCGTTGACGATGCACTTCATGCAACTCGTGCTGCAGTTGAAGAAGGTGTTGTAGCAGGTGGTGGTGTTGCACTTGTACGTGCTGCAAAAGCACTTGAAGGTGTGTCTGGTGCTAATGATGACCAAAATGTTGGTATCAACATTTTACGTCGTGCGATTGAAGCGCCGCTTCGTCAAATCGTTGCAAACTCTGGTGATGAGCCATCAGTTGTAATCAATGCTGTGAAAAACGGTGAAGGTAACTTTGGTTATAACGCTGCAACTTCAGAGTATGGCGATATGCTTGAAATGGGTATTCTTGACCCAGCTAAAGTAACACGTTCTGCGCTTGAGCATGCTGCATCTGTTGCGGGCTTAATGCTTACAACTGAATGTATGATTACTGAAATCCCAGAAGACAAGCCAGCAATGCCAGATATGGGTGGCATGGGTGGTATGGGCGGTATGATGTAAACCTCAGCGTACCCAAACTTCAAAAACCTCGTATCGTCAGATACGGGGTTTTTTTTATGGCGTAGTTTTTGTAATGTAGAGATTGCACACATGAAAAGACAAAATCACCTAGCTATTTTTTATTTACACATTAAATGTGTAATATGTATTTAAACTCCTTTTTTTGTGAATAAAACTCATTATTCTTTTTAGAACAATAAGAAAAACAAATGATTAAATAAATGTAATGCAGATTGGAGTAGGCATAAAGGGGATAAAAATGGATAACCGAGAACACGAAATTATAGGCAGTATTTATGATGCCGCTGTAGATGTGAATTTATGGCCGCAAGTAATTGAAAAAATTGTTCAATATACAGACAGTAAAACCGCCATTTTTACTGCCTTAGATCAATTTAGTCCAAGTTACGATTTTTTATTTAGTCACAATATTCCAGATGAAGCTTTGCATGCCTATCGTGATGAGCGGATTCGCGTGATTGACATGCAGTTACACCGAGTATTGTGGGAAAATTTAGGTGTGGGGCAAGTAGCGAGCTCGGATTTATCGCATTATGGGGAAAACCCTGAAAGTGATGAATATATCTTTTATGAGCGCTGTTTGAATCCGACGGGAATTAGTTATATCTCGGCTGTTTTGCTCGATCAGGGTTCACATCGCTGGGCGGTTTTGGGGCTACACCGTGCGCCAGATGTAGCGCCGTATCAACAAAAAGAGTTGGATTTTTTAAAGCATTTGGGTGTGCATTTACGCCGTGCTTTACAAATCCATCGTCAGTTTAGTTTGGTTAAACAAGAAAATTTAAGTTTGTATAGCGTGCTCGATCATTTAAAAACAGGTGTAATTTTGCTTGATCATCAGCTGAGTTTGACTTATTCAAACCCTTTAGCTCAAAGCATGCTGGAACACGATTCATGTTTAGATTTGGATTTGTATAATCGATTAAAAACCCATGCTTATGATCAAAGTCGTTTAGATCAACTATTACATTCAGCGTTGTTGGGACAGTCGGCATTAAACGCAGATGTAGGCGGTGTATTGTCTTTGTCAGATGCGAAAGGACAACAATTAATGCTGACTATCGTACCTTGTTCTAAATTAAAAAATATGCAGCATCAAAATGCAGGACAACATCAAATTGCGGTATTTCTGACCGATAAACATCAGCACTATGCCTTGTCTAAAGCCTATTTGCAGCAAGCTTATCAATTATCTAAACGTGAGTTTGAGTTGTGTGAGTTGTTGTTGAATGGTTATAAGTTAGAAGAAATTGCGGAACATTGCGGGATTACCCTCAGTTCGGTGCGCACTTATTTTAAAAATATTTATGAAAAAACCCAATGCAACTCGCAAATTGAACTTATGCATTTATTAATGGGTTGTACCATTCATTTTGAGCATATTGGTTAAAGCTGCCTAAGTTTGGCTTAGGCAGCTTTTGAATATGTTTAGTTACTACGTTGTAGGGTAACAGAGTCTTCGCCTTGCGGATGCAAGGTTAGGCTTGTTCCTGAGATGCTGTAAGTTGCATTCACTTTACTGCCATCCCAAGAGTCTTGTAAGCCACCGCAATCGTTGGTGTCATATAACACTTCTGTTGCGGCAAGTGTATTGGCTGTCATTGAATATTTGCCATATTCAATACCTGGGTTAGCGCAATCATCATCGCCTTCAGTGTCTAACAAGAAATAGAATCCTGTGTCAAAGAAAGCAAATAAATGAGTTTGATTAAATTGCCAAGTGCCGACTAAACCTGATGATTGTTTGACTTTAGTTAAAATATAGGTGCTATTACTTCCTACATCAGTCAGCACTAAATCTGTACCGTTATAACTTAGGCGGTAATGACCATCATTGTCTGGATGTGAAAGCCCGTAGTCTCCATTAGTATCTACTGAGATCACAGGGCTCAGCGCTGAAGTTAAAGCATTCCAATTTAGTCGTCCTGTTTCGATACCAGACTTCCCTGTTTCATCAGCTACATCTGCTTCACCTAGCGCATAACGTCCGTCTGGTAAAATATGTAATATAACAGTAGTGCTTTCAGTACGCCCAATTTCCCAAGTGCCTGCAATATCTTTATAGAAAGTGGCTTGGAAGTTTTCTGCAGCTTTTTCAGGTGTCACGATTCGATCTAGTGGGATATCGGTTTTAGGGATCACTTCATTGACAAACGTAGTTGAAAACTCTGCGGGTGTTTGCTCGAAATTCATATTCACAGCGGTTAAGGCTGTTTGAGTGTCTGCAGTAATTTCAATTCCATTGCTATGGTCGCCATCGCTATCTAAAGATTGTAAAAATACCATTAAGTTGGTACGGGCATTTTCACTTTCAGCCAAATCTAGTGGGGTAATACGTGCTTTAGCTTCAATGGCTTCACCAAGTTGCACATCACCAATAAAGAAGCGAACAGTATCACCCTCAGCATATTCAAACTCACCTTTATCATTGGTGATACCTTCAATACTTTCACCTGAACTCGAAGCTCTGAGATATTTAACCCCAGTTACAGGGCCATCGGTCAGTACACCAATCTGTGTTGCTGAACTCGGTGGCGGATTCTGATTGCTACCAGAATCATTGTCTGACCCGCCACATGCACTGAGTAAACCTGCTAAGGCTAAGCAAATTAACGTTTTTTTCATCATGAATTCCTTGTCATCCAAATTGTTATGTCAGAAGTATAGAAATAAGATGAATCTAGGAGCTATCCCAAAATTGGGAGGGCAAATACAAAAATCTGTGAGAAAAAATGAAGAAAAAACAATATTTTTGTGAAAAAGTATAATTTTTTGATTTTCAGTCACGGAAGATCCACTCGCCTATGTTAATTTGAAGAAAAATATTGCGTGTTTAAGCCCAATCGCCACCAGAAAGTGATCTTGTTCTATGCTGTCAAAATTTTTTATTGAACGTCCAATTTTTGCAGGTGTGCTCGCTATTATGGTGATGGCCGTACTTCACTTAGCGCTGCAATTGGTGTTGCTGGTGGTAGCGAAGTTGGTGGTCGTGTAGGTCTTTCTTATGTATTTGGCGGAAAATAATTAACCCGTTGATACATTTGGATTAAACAAAAAATCCTATTTAGAGTAAAACACTAATCAAGCTTTTTGGTGAGTTTAAGATTTACTTCAGGCATTTCTAGTTTTTCACCTTTATCACCACGAAGCTCAATAAAGTTTTCACCTACAAAGTAAATTCGATTGTCGCCTTGGGCATCAAGTTGAATCATCCCAGGTTGATCTGGCAAAAACTTAAAACTGCCTTTTACTTTATTTTCAGTGTTTGCAGGCTTACCTAAAAACTGTTGGCTAAGCTCATAGCTTTTATCCAGTTTGAGTTCAAGCTCAGTTTCAATCCCTTTGCAATCATGGCAAGGCAGAATTCCTTTATATTCACCTGCCCAATCAAGTGCATTTTCGGTGTTATCACCTGTGGCAATCGGGCTTTCTGAGGCAGCGTCCGTATTGGCAATGACATTATTATCTGGTGGTGTCGCAGTTTCAGATTCATTACTGGTCTTTGAACATGCCGTTAGGGTTGCACTGACCATACAGAGTGCGAGCATTAGTTTTTTCATGAGATTTATACACCGTACGTACCCAATATAATGCTAAGCGTGACTATTATTGCGCAAGAAAAATAGCCTATTCCTGTTAACAATTGTGTGTTTGGTTAATACATCAAAACAGACATTTGATTTTTAAAAATTCGTAAATGAAAAAATATTGGTGATTTACCTAAAAGTGAACGCTAAAGGACATTTATATATTAATTGGTGAATAACTGAACAATATAGGCTTTTATAATTATTTTGCGTTGTTAAACTCTGCGGCATAGAAAAAACTGTCGGTGCAAATTGTGTTTGAAAAAACAGCGGAAAAAAGTCTTAACTTAATGGGGTGGCAAATTGATAACCATTGGGATTTAAATATTGACCAATGTGTCATGATTGCAGCGCCACATACCAGTAATTGGGATGCACTTTATGCACGCCTTGCCCTGAAAGCTTTAGGGGTAAATGTTCGTATCACGATTAAAGACAGTTATATGAAATTTCCGTTTGGACCTTTTGTACGTGCTATGGGCGGAATTGGTATTAATCGTCGTCCAAAACAAGATGGTGAAGCACGTCAAAGTATGGTTGAGCTGATGGCTGACTTGTTCAAGCATCATCCAAAATTGGTCATGTTGGTGACGCCAGAAGGGACACGCGCCAAACAAGAGAAGTGGAAAACTGGTTTTTACCATGTTGCTATGCAAGCGGGTGTACCGATTGCTTTAGCCTATATGGACTATGCGCAGAAAAAGACTGGGGTGGGTAAAATTGTTTATCCTACAGGTGATTATGAAAAAGATATGGCGGAAATCATGGGTTTCTATGCGCAAATACATGCCAAATTTCCTGAAAAATTCAGTGTCGATACACGCTATCACTAATCCAACAATCCAATAAAAAAGGACAGTATTGGCTGTCCTTTTTACGTTTAGATGATTCTGTTTAGATTTTTATATTGAATTTAATCATTAAAATCGGGATGGATACCGCCCAGATTTTGACATGCCGCCTTATAAATAATGTATTGCTGATCAACCACATCGATGAGCGGGATACGAAATAACTTTTCGCCTTGCTTATAGCTATCGATATAAGACACGACTTTTTGTTTGCTTGATGCTAGTTTTTCTTCATGGAAAGTTGTAATCGAGCTATGAGTCATATGTGAACTTTCAATATTATTGCACTGAAAATGTGAGAGTAGTTTTTCAGCTTTTTTAATTTCGCTGGACGTGCCAAATATACAGCCGCTAAGCAGAGTTACACCTGCAAGCAGGATGAACTTTTT
The DNA here is from genome assembly GCF_013419235.1 of Acinetobacter sp. YH12098. Classification (NCBI taxonomy): domain Bacteria; kingdom Pseudomonadati; phylum Pseudomonadota; class Gammaproteobacteria; order Moraxellales; family Moraxellaceae; genus Acinetobacter; species Acinetobacter sp. YH12098. Next base: position 10,984 of record NZ_VPAO01000046.1, on the reverse strand, counting down.
CATGGTTTTATTTTAAGCAAAATTATGAGGTGCAATATTCTATTAATTTTCGTCAGAAAAATTAATTACTTTTTTACCATTTGGCTAATTTTTATTTAAATGTGAACTGTGTCATTGTTACAAGATGTGAATGTCTAACTGAGAAGGTATTTTTCTAGAATAATTTGGACAAATATCTTTAGGTTTTGAGTCATCAGGTTAAGACACTCATCGTTACCAAAAAGCAGCCTGAAGAAAATAATAGCCCTAACACGATATGCTTAAATTGGCGTTCTGAAATGCGATAAAAAAGTTTGGCACCAAAAATCACTGGAAAAGCCATAATCACCAACAGCACGGCTAAATAGGGCAGATGTTCACGATGGATGATCCCTTGTAGCAGATAGCTGATGAGTGTAACGAGCTGAATGGCTAAATTGAAATGTCGCAAAATATAGCGTTGTTCTGCTTTGGGTGTATTTTTCAGCATGAGCCATGCAGAGGGTAATGCACCACAAAAGCCTCCAAGACCACCCAAGATCCCAGCAATATATCCAATACTAGAATCCGCCCATTTCCCTGATTTTTGGATGGATGAAAATTTAGGATTAAAAAATAAAATTGGGCACCAAAACATTAAAAAAGCGCCCAAAACCAATTTAAATGTATCTGGATTAATGCTGTCTAATAAATAGGTACCGAGCGGTACACCTAAAATTCCTGCAATTAAATAGGGATAAATGATTTTTTTATTGATCGGAATGCTTTTACGTTCTGATGATAATGAGATGAAGTGGCTATAAACTGAAGCGCAGACCACCAATGGTGCGGCTATTTGCGGGGGAAGTATCCAAACCCAAAATGACATTGCGATAAGGGCGAATGCAAACCCTGTTAATCCTTGTACGAATCCCGCAAAGATGGCACCAAGAATAAAAATCAGACAAGTCATTAAATTACAGCTTTGAAATACGTGGCGCTATTGTAGTGAATTTTTCTATATAAATGTGGCTGACTGAGTAAATGTAGCAAAATTGGACCTCAAACCATGAATAAAACATGAATGTTTAAATACAGCAGATGTACACAGACTTCCGATTAAATTCATTTCGATAATTGAAAATGCTCTTCATCAAAAACGAGTGCTACACATGCTTAAACAAGTTGCTTTGCTATCTGTGGTTGCAATTACATTTACAGGGTGTGTCGTGGCGCCATTTGATGATGGCCGATACCAATCGAATCGATATGGTTATGCAAATCAATATGGTTATTCAGGTCAATATGGTGGTTCATACGGTCAGCGCTATGACTCAAGTCAGCGTTATGACCGCTCATATGGTCGAGTGAATAGCCCGCAACATCGACCAAACTCACCACGACCGAATTCGAATAGCCGTCCAGACAATATATATAAACCAAATGCGCATAAACCGTATGTACAGAAACCTTCATCTCAGCATCCGTCAAATGTGCATCGTCCAAGCTCAAAGCCTCAGACGCCAGCTAAACCCAATACAAGCAAGCCCCAGCAGCAAAAAACACAGCAACAACGTCCAAAAGTGACGCCCGTGGATAAAACTAAAACTCCGGGTGGATTTAACAGCCAGCGTCCACTTCGACCACAGGTTTAATGATTTTCAAGTAATAAAAAAGGACGCATTGACGTCCTTTTTTGTGTGCATTTACATTAAGCCTTTTTATATAAGCCTGCACGCACCGTCCCAGCTTTGGTTTGTTTGATTTGCTGCCAACTGCTCGGCAGTTTTAACTGAGCAAGATCACGATCAGCTTCGATATAAATTAAACCATTGTCTGCAATGCACGGATCGACCAATTCAGCAAGTTCTTGCCATAAATCAAGACTATAAGGGGGATCTAAGAAAATCAGATTAAATTGATCTTTCAAATTAGGAATGGCTTGTTGTGCCGTCATGTTTTTGAGTTGCACACGTTGTTTACTCACCCTTAAGAGTTCTAAATTGTCCATGAGAAACTTCGCTTGGGTGCGATCAGGTTCAATTAAAACGGCTTCTGCTGCACCACGTGAGAGTGCTTCAAACGATAATGCCCCTGAACCTGTACACAGGTCGAGAACTTTGGCATTTTGAACATCCCACATGAGCCAGTTAAATAATGTCTCGCGGACACGGTCAGGTGTAGGGCGTAGACCGTCAATACTGGCAAAAGGCAGTTGACGACGTTTCCATTCACCCCCAATGATTCTTAATTGATTTTTCATGAATTATTCCTCATCGGTTGCATGTGCGGCACTGGCAGCACGAGGTGTTGTATTTGCAGTATTCGGTTGTTGAGTGGCGCTGTTGTTCTGCTGAGCTGTTGGGCTCGCATTTGGATCGGCTGATAAAATATTTGAGCCGCTTGGTAACTCACTCGGTTTTAGACCCGCAGTCATGAGACCACCGCTAATTTGATGGCCTGCAGGACGAATTGGATTCTTTTTACGTGTTAATAACCAGTAGTCAAACATTGGTTTAGCAATTTGAGCAGCAGAACCACCGTGACGACCATTTTCCCAAACGACGGCAATCGCAATTTCAGGTTTTTCCGCAGGGGCAAAACCAACAAATAAACCATGGTCAAGCTGACGCTCTGTCAATAAGGACTCGTTATAGCGTTTACCTTGGGCAATACTTTTAACCTGTGCGGTGCCTGTTTTACCTGCGATTTGATACATTGGGGTACGAATACCACGACCGGTCCCTGTTTGAACCACATCAATCATGGCATCACGCATTTTAATCCAATCATCTGGCTTACCATTAAATTGAATGCGACCATTCGGGGCGTTATGGACTTTATGAACCTTAGCGCCTTTACTTTCACGCAAAACGTGAGGTGTAACATGTGAGCCTTGATTGGCGGTAATAGCAGTCGCCATCGCCAGTTGTAATGGTGTTGCAGTAAATGCACCCTGACCAATACTGACGGAAATCGTTTCACCTTTAAGCCAGTTGGACTTCCGTGTGCGGAGCTTCCATTCAGGATTTGGATATAGCCCCGTACTTTCACTTGGTAAATCTACACCGGTTTTTTCACCAAAGCCAAACTGACGCATCCAAGTATTCATTTTTTCAATGCCCATACGATAGGACAAGACATAGAAATAGGTATCGCAGGAAATGACTTGAGCTTTGTGTAAATTAACTGAGCCATGACCAGTTTTTTTGTGGTCACGGAAACGATGGCTGTCACCCGGAAGCGTGAAATAGCCCGGATCTGAAATGGCAGTACTCCAATCCACTAGACCATAATGAATACCACCTAGACCAAACATTGGCTTAATCGTTGAACCCGGTGGATAAGCCCCTTGTACAGCACGGTTATATAATGGCTGATCGAGGCTATCACGTAGTTCAGAATAATCTTTGCTGCTAATCCCGGTAACAAATAAGTTAGGGTTAAAACTAGGACTGGACACAAGAGCAAGAATTTCTCCAGTACGTGGGTCAATCGCAACAATTGCACCACGTCGATCTGCGAGCTGCTCTGAAGCGACCATTTGTAGTCCATAATCTAGGGATAAATATAAGTCATTACCACGAATCGGATCTTTACGACCAAGGTGACGTAACACATTACCAAAGGCATCGGCTTCAACCGACTCATTCCCCGGCATTCCATGTAAAAGTTCTTCATATGATTTTTCAACGCCAATTTTACCGATCAGGTTTGAGCCAGCGTATAAATCTTTATCAATCGTTTTTAGTTCTTTGTCATTAATACGACCCACGTAGCCAATCACATGGGCAAACAGTTCGCCATGTGGATAGTAGCGAGTCATTTGGGTCTCTATATTGACACCTGGGAATTGATATTTCACCTCACTAAAACGGGCGATATCATTTTCATTTAAATTCAGTTTAATCGAAACACGTTCAGTCTTTTTAGAGGTTTTAATCCGACTTTTGAAACGTTCGATGTCTTCATCAGTCAGTTCTAACAGAGGCGTTAGGCGCTCTACCGTATCATCAATGTCTTCAACATCCGCACGGCTCATGGTTGCTGAGAAAACCGGATAATTATCCGCTAATAACACACCATTACGGTCATAGATATAACCACGAGAAGGTGCAAGCGGTTGCAATCGAATTCGGTTTTGATCGGCAGCAGTCGAAAAGGTCTCATAACTTTTGATTTGCAAATATGCATATCGTGCCACAAGCAACAGCATAAAGAAGGAGACAATCCCTATCGAAATCACCACGCGATTACGATAAATCCGCTTTTCTTGCTGGACATTTTTTAAAGGATAATGCTGCTTCATACGCGATCGACTTAAAGACTGAGAGCTAAAATAACGGAAGAGGCATATTCTAGCGCAACTGACATTTTTTTGATAAATAAAAAAGACTCTGCTGTGATTGCAGTCTATATTTTGACTTTGCAGACATGAAAAATATGGGGCTTTGTGTATAACAGTTCATATTATTCTGCTAAAGTCGAAACGTATAAAAAAGGAATATTCCAAAAAATAATACTAAGGAAGTTTGTGAAAACAATGAATAAATTATATCCATTGCTTGCATTTATGATGCTCGGAAGCATCGCACATGCCAATGACAATTCATTTTTACCTGAGGCAAAGTTAACAGGTAAGGGTTATCAACCATGGAATGTTGGAGCAGGTTTTACTCAAAAAATTATTCACGTGAATGGTGAGTGGGTAAACCCATATGGCATTGCCTATGCAAAAGCTGGTGTTTTCTTGAACGATGATAAAACACCTGGTGGGCAAGTCGGCTTTCGTTACCCCGTTCATTTCACTGGCAAAGATAAAAATGGTTATTATATCGGAGCTTATGCGGGCCACATCGACTCCAAGAAAGTAGATGGTGAAGATGAAGCGCGTTTAGGTGGTGGTATCGATCTTGCTTATGTGATGTTGAGTGCCGAGCGTATTAGTACGTTTAGTGTAGGCTTGGGTGCGGGTGAAAAATTAGAAGATAAATCAGGTAATGTGATTGTGGAAACCGAACCGAGACTACAAATCTCATATACTTTAAGTTTTGGTTTGTAGTGAAAATAATCAACTTTATTTTATAACCGCACTCACTGAATAAAATTAAATATGGAAGTTATGCATGCTTGAGTACGTTAACGAATTGTGGCAAACCTTTTTGCAACGTCCCGATTTTTGGGCTGTGCTGAGTATTATCCCCGTTACCGCATTCGTTACCTGGGCACACGTTTGGATGGCACTGAAAATGGTGTTTTACCCGATTACTTTCTGGGGATTCCATTTAGGTCCATTACCCGTGGGATGGCAGGGGATTGTGCCAAGAAAAGCTGGACGTATTTCTGGCATTATTACGGATAACACATTGTCTAAATTGGGTTCCTTGCGCGAGTTTTTGGATGCAATGGATCCTGAGGATATGGCGCGCATCATTGGTGAACAAGTTGGCTTTGAACTTGAACATTTGATTGATGAAGTCATGCTAGACCGAAATGCGGTGCTTTGGGAAAACTTACCGTATTCGATTAAACGCCGTATTTATGCCCAAGCACATAAACAGCTGCCAAATACCTTAAAAGAACTCGTGACCGAACTGACCATGAACGTAGAGTCACTTGTTGACATGCGTGAAATGGTGGTGAGTCAAATGGAAGCGGATCGTCTCTTGATGGTGCGGATGTTCCTTAAAGTTGGCCAAAAAGAAATCAACTTTATTTGGCATATCAGTGCCTTGATTGGGATGTTCTTTGGTATCTTCCAGATGATCGTTTGGTTTGTGGTGCCTTGGCATTGGACGGTTCCATTTTGGGCAGCAATCTGGGGCTTTTTGACCAACTGGATTGCCATCTGGATGGTATTTAATCCCATTGAGCCGCACCCTGTTAAGTATTTGCAATTATTTGAATTAACTAAAGATCGTAAATTCCCTTGGATGAAACCTGTGATTCCACGTATTGGAACGTACAATGTTCAAGGGGCGTTTATGAAACGCCAAGAAGAAGTTTCGGATGTATTCGCAAGTGTAGTAACAGAAGACCTAATTACGTTAAAATCCATCATGACCGAAATGATGTATGGCGGGAAGAAAGATAAGACCCGTCGCATTGTGAAACGTCATATTAATGAAATTATGGAATCTCCACTGGTTCGTACCTCATTACAGTTGTCTTTAGGTCCAAAAGAGTACGCAAAACTCAAGACAGACTTGATCGATCGCTCAATTGAAATTACGATGGTGCCTGTATGCGACCCTGCGTTTAATGCGAGCCGTGCACAGAAAATCTTTCAGATGTTTAGAGACCGTATTCGCGAGTTAACGCCTAAAGAATTTCAAAATTTGTTACGTCCTGCATTTCAGGAAGACGAATGGATTTTGATTGTCTTGGGTGGTGTAACCGGTTTTATCGCGGGTACAATACATTTGTTTGTGGCTTTCTTATAATTAGATGCTGGAAGATGATCTGAATCTTGGGTTTAGATCACTACATAGCGTCATATACAATGTTTAAAATGAGGATGTTTTTTTATGCGCATTATATTACTCGGACCACCTGGAGCAGGTAAAGGGACACAAGCTCAGTTGATCTGTAAGCGCTACGATATCCCACAAATTTCAACCGGTGATATGCTCCGTGCTGCGATTCGTGAAGGTACTGAATTAGGTCTACAAGCTAAAAGCGTCATGGATAATGGCGGCCTTGTATCTGATGAGCTTATTATTGGTCTTGTAAAAGAACGCATTGCTCAACCTGACTGTGTCAACGGCTGCATTTTCGACGGTTTCCCGCGTACGATTCCACAAGCTGAAGCGCTTGAAAACGAAGGTATCAGCATCGATCATGTAATTGAAATCGATGTACCTGACGAAGAAATCGTTCAACGTTTATCTGGTCGTCGTCAACACCCTGCATCTGGTCGTGTATATCACACCGTTTACAACCCACCAAAAGTGGAAGGTAAAGATGACGAAACTGGTGAAGATCTTGTTCAACGTCCGGATGACCAAGAAGCAACAATTCGTAAGCGTTTAGGTTCTTACCACGCTGAAACTGAGCAATTGGTTGGTTTCTACCAAGGTCGTGCAGCTTCTGGCGAAAACGCACCGACTTATGACAAATTAAATGGTCTTCGTCCAATCGATCAAGTTCAAACTGATTTGTTCGCGATTTTAGATCAGTCTAAATAATTCAACTTTTTTGAATTTTTGACAATCAAAGAGTCCTACTGCATAGTGGGGCTCTTTTTTTATGTGGCTTTTAGGGCGAATCTGTTATGAAATTTGCTTTGGTTATAATGGTCATCATCGCTGTGGCGGTGTTATTGGGCTTATTATTTGTCAGCTTTAAAATGTTGCGTAAGGTGCAAGTGGAAGAAGCAGAGCAAGCTAAATTGAACTCGAAGCAATATCGCTTACATCCAAAGCTGCAGCAAGAGTTTGATAAAAAAAACAAAGAACAAGATAAAAATTAAGCATCAACTCGATCAATTGATTTATACAAATTCCATCTACCCCGAAATTGAAGAGATTAATCTTCAATTTGGGTGGTTTTAATCGGTCTTAATGCGCCAAAGTCAAAACGGTCAGGCCAATTACATACATCAGACACGATACATTCATGACATTTGGGTTTGCGGGCAATACAGGTATAACGCCCATGCAGAATCAACCAATGATGTGAATCAACAATAAACTCTTTGGGGATGACTTTGACGAGTCGGTGTTCGACTTCCAAAACATTTTTGCCGACAGCCAATCCTGTACGATTACCTAAACGAAAAATATGTGTATCAACGGCCATGGTCGGTTGACCAAAAGCAGTATTCAGCACCACATTTGCAGTTTTACGACCGACACCGGGTAAGGCTTCCAAATCTGCACGATTATTCGGAACGATGCTGTTGTGCTTCTCAATGAGAATCTTGCAGGCTTTAATGACATTTTCCGCTTTTGAGTTATACAGGCCAATGGTCTTGATATATTCCTTCAGTCCGTCAACACCTAACGCATAAATAGCTTCAGGAGTATTTGCTACTGGAAAAAGTTTATCTGTGGCTTTGTTGACACTGACATCTGTGGCCTGAGCAGATAGGGTAACAGCCACTAAAAGTTCAAATGGACTACTATAATTGAGTTCAGTTTTCGGGTTGGGGCGTTGCTCACGTAAGCGTTCAAAAAAAGTTTGAATTTGCTTCTTAGTCATGTTTTTAACAGCCATGATTAAGCCCCTTGCAGTTGTGTTAATTGTTGCGTGAGCGTATGGAGTAACTCACGTTTTTTTGCATCGTCTCGAACACTCAGTTGTTTTTCTAATTTCTTAATTTGTGTACGAATTTTTGCAAGTTCAATGGTGGTTTTTGCATCGAGTTGAACGACTGGCGTAGCAGGTTTTTCCACGACTTCAATGACCGGTACTGAGTCTGTCTGGGTCGAAAATTGGGCAAAAAGTTCCGTATCAATTTCTGCGCGTACAATAGGGCCTTTACGATGAATTCGGCGCTTTTCCTCACGCTGAATATGTGCATAGTAGCGGCGACGTAAATCATTCTGTTCTGCGATTCGAACAGGTTCAGATGGCACTTGATCAAGCTCTTCGACTAGGTCGATACAATCCACTGGACACGGTGGGATGCAGAGTTCGCAGCCCGTACATAAATCCGTCAAGACCGTATGCATCAATTTGCCTGAGCCAATAATGGCATCGACAGGGCAGGCACTGATACATTTGGTACAACCAATACATTCATCCTCACGAATCACAGCTTTAACCCGTTGCGGGCGTCCATCACTTTGGATTGGCCAAACGCTGGCTTCTGCTGTTAAGTGTGGACGATTTAATAACGCTGCCAGTGCATCTGCCACAGGTTGACCACCGGGTATACATTTATTGGCTTCTTCTCCTTCACTGATGGCTTTGGCATAGGGTAAGCAGCCGTCACGGTGCCCACAAAGTCCACATTGAGTTTGTGGCAATAGGGCATCAATTTGTTGGATGAGGGAAATTTCAGAAGTCATGGGTAGTCGCGAGTACAAATGAAGGCAGAGAAAAACCAAAGAGGACGTTGAATTCTAGCATGTTTCAGTATGAATTGCTGTGCGCAAAAATGGGTCTATAGATGCCTCATAAATGAGCAAAATAATTCATTAAAATATTCCTAAAAGTAATAATATTTATAACTAAAATATCTGAGTAATCAATTTAAATCGCTGTTCTTTAAAGAATTTAAAGATTTTTTAAAAAAACTATTGCTGATTAGTTACAAAAGATATTTAATATTTTGCGCCAAAATATATCTTTGATCAAAATTGTGATCAATTTTGATCCATACATCTGCTGAGGATTAAGTGTTGAAATATAACAGCCTTAACGACTTCCTAGACTACGTTAAAACACGTGATGAACATCAACCTGAATTTCTTCAAGCTGTTGAAGAAGTGATGACGAGCCTTTGGCCATTCATCGAAAAGAACCAACAATATGCTGACTACGGTTTGCTAGAACGTCTTGTTGAGCCTGAGCGTGCAATTCAGTTCCGTGTTTCATGGGTAGATGACAAAGGTCAAACTCAAGTTAACCGTGCTTTCCGTGTTCAATACAACTCAGCAATTGGTCCATTCAAAGGTGGTATGCGTTTCCACCCATCAGTGAACCTTTCAATTCTTAAATTCTTAGGTTTTGAACAAACTTTCAAAAATGCCTTAACTACACTTCCTATGGGTGGTGGTAAAGGTGGTTCAGATTTTGACCCTAAAGGTAAATCTGAAGGCGAAATCATGCGTTTCTGTCAAGCATTAATGATCGAATTATACCGTCATCTTGGTTCTAACACTGACATCCCTGCGGGCGACATCGGTGTAGGTGGCCGTGAAGTGGGCTACATGGCTGGTATGATGAAAAAATTAAGCAACGACACAGCATGTGTGTTCACTGGTAAAGGTTTAACTTTCGGTGGTTCACTTGCACGTCCTGAAGCAACTGGTTACGGTACTGTGTATTTCGCTGAGGAAATGCTAAAAACTCGTGGCGATAGCTTTAAAGATAAAGTTGTAACGATTTCGGGTTCTGGTAACGTTGCACAATACGCTGCTGAAAAAGCAATGTACTTGGGTGCGAAAGTGGTTTCACTTTCAGACTCAGCAGGTACTGTATACGTAAAAGACGGTTTCACAACTGAACTTCTTGCTGAAGTAATGGAATTGAAAAACGTTAAGCGTGGCCGTATTTCTGAATTTGCATCTAAGCACGGTTTTGAATATTTAGAAGGTCAACGTCCTTGGTCTATCAAATGTGATATCGCGCTGCCATGTGCAACTCAAAATGAATTAGATGAAGCTGATGCTGAAGCTCTTCTTGCAAATGGCGCAATCTGTGTTGCTGAAGGTGCGAACATGCCTTCAACTTTGGCTGCAGTTGAGAAATTCGTTGAAGCGAAAATTCTTTATGCACCAGGTAAAGCATCGAATGCGGGTGGTGTTGCGACTTCTGGTCTTGAAATGTCTCAAAACGCAATTCGTTTGGGTTGGACTTTCGAAGAAGTTGATGAGCGTCTACATGCGATCATGAAAGAAATTCACCGCAACTGCGTGAAATACGGTACTGAAGAAGATGGTACTGTGAACTATGTAAACGGTGCGAACATTGCAGGCTTCGTAAAAGTTGCTGACGCAATGCTTGCTCAAGGCGTTTACTAAGTTCTCCGTAAGTTGAACTGAAAACCGAGGCTCAAGCCTCGGTTTTTTTATGGCGGAATGGTTTAGAAAATATAGATATATTGCTAGGTGTTCATTAGCCTAAGTTGTAATTTGCTATCGATAATGTTGAAGTGAAAATTTAAGGGTTGGTCGAGCAAACGTTTAAAAATGAAGCCCTGACCGATGTAACTGTGTGCTGAACTTCAGAGTGTTAGCGGCAGTGTAAAAATGACCCCCTAATGGCATTTAAAAACTGACCCCCTTGGTTAATATAGCGGTCATTTTGGACTGCTCAACATGTTAACTTTGGAGCAAGCAGTGACAATCCAAATACT
>NZ_VPAO01000045.1:0-34470 GCF_013419235.1 Acinetobacter sp. YH12098 | reverse complement strand
TTTATACCGATGGAGCTTATGACACCAAGCAATGCCGTCAGGTCATTGCAGATCGGCAAGCGCATGCGGTGATTCCACCTAGAAAAAATGCGAAACCATGGAAAGATACAAAGAGTAGCTCGCTAGAGCGAAATGAATTACTTCGAACAGTTAAACATTTAGGCAGGACATTATGGAAAAAATGGTCAGGCTATCATCGCCGCAGTTTGGTGGAAACCAAGATGCATTGCATCAAATTATTAGGCGATAAATTAATGGCAAGAAGCTTTCCTAGTCAGGTGAATGAGATCCATGCACGTGTAGCAGTCCTTAACAGATTTACGGAATTAGGTCGCCCACTTACCCAAGTTACGCCTTAAATTTGGATCAATTAGGGGCGCTTTGCATTTCAAATCTTTGTGCAACAAAGCCGTTTCTAAATCATACTTTGGCATTTTTTGAATCATCATTAAAATAATGAATGAATATTATATGGCATGTTGATTGCAAAAGAACCTGTAACGCAAATAAATATAGTTCAGGTGACGTGCATGGAAACTTCAGCGTCTGTTTTAAAAAAAATGTCTTTATGGCAAGTGGTGATCATTGGTGTCGCATATATGACGCCAATGGTTGTATTTGATACCTTTGGCATTGTCTCAGGTATTACCGATGGCCGTGTACCACTGGCCTATATTTTGGCTTTATTTGCCATGCTCCTCACTGCATTTAGTTATGCGCGCTTTAGTAAACATTCGGATAAATCGGGTTCTGCTTATACTTACACGGCAGAATCCTGTGGGCCTCAAACTGGATTTTTTGTCGGTTGGTGTTCTTTACTGGATTACATCATGTTGCCTTTGGTTAATGCGCTGTTGGCAGGCATTTATTTAGAAGCGGTCATTCCAAGCGTACCGTATTGGGCGTGGGTGATTTTATTTACCAGCTTGGTCACTTTAATCAACTGCTTTCGTATCAATATATTGGCCAACTTAAGCATGATCTTTGTTTGCGCACCTATATTGCTGATGGGCTTTTTTATTTATTTGGTCATTCAAGGGGTAGGGAGTGAGCAAGGTTATGCGCATGTCTTGACGCTCACACCGCTATTCAATGGTGATACGTCAATTTTGCCACTCATCGCAGGGGCTTCAATCCTGTGCTTTAGCTTCTTAGGTTTTGATGCAGTGACCACCATGTCACATGAAACTAAAGATCCGAAACGTACTATTCCGCGTGCGGTTATCCTCACCACGCTTACGGGCGGTGTGATTTTTATTACGGCATCCTGGTTTGTGCAATTGTATTTTCCAACCAATGTCCGTTTTAACAATCCAGATGAAGCGCTGCCTGAGATCGTCCTGTACGTGGGCGGGGCGCTATTCCAATCGGTATTTTTATGCGCCCAAATTATGAATACATTTGCCTCAGGGCTTGCCACGCATGCCAGCGCATCACGCCTGATTCATATTATGGGACGAGATGGCATTTTCCATAAAAGCACATTCGGTCAAGTCCATAGCAAGTTGGGCACGCCTTTATATGCAGTCTTGTTGATTGGTTTGATTTCCTTGGCAGCCATTCGTTTAGATTTAGCCACCGTGGTCAGCATGATTAGCTTTGGTGCCCTCATTGCCTTTACAGCTGTGAACTTCTCCGTGTTTATGAAGTTTTATGTACGTGATGGTCAACGTCATGGTCTTAAAAATATCTTTCTCAACCTGATTTTACCACTGCTTTCAGTGGCTACGCTGATGTGCCTTTGGGTGAATTTAGAACACAACGCCTTGGTTTGCGGTGGCATTTGGTTGGCAGTAGGCGTTGTATTGTTCGCTTATAAAAAGTTAAGAAAACAAAACATTGTGATTGGTAGTGCGTATTAAGTGGCTGAAGCCTCTATAACGATTAAATAGAATTGATAAATAGGAATGTAAATAAAATGAATACAAAGCCAAAATTTGTAAATGATGTTGAATATAAAAACAGTGTCAATGTGCAAAGCGGTAAAGAGTGGAATTGGGTCAATCCTGTGCGTGGCAGTTTTGATTTTCCAGCCAATTACTATGAAAGCTCATTAAGCGCATGGCAGGCTTTTGATGCCCTTGATGCAGATATTGAGTGTGATGTGGTGGTGATTGGTGGTGGCTTGTTGGGTGCGTCCACGGCACTGCATTTGGCAGAACAAGGTGTAGATACAGTATTGGTCGAAAAAAACCGTATTGGTAGTGCTGCATCGGGGCGTAATGGTGGGCAATTAACCCCAGGCCTGGCGCGTTGGGAAGCAGGGGAAATGATTGAGCACTTTAGTTATGAAGAGGCTAAACGCTTATGGCACTTCACTTCGACGGAGGCGATGTCTTTAATTGACCAAATTGCGCAGAACTATGATTTAGATCTACAACGCAAACATCAGCACATTACCGCAGCCGTACACCCAGGGCATTTGGTGGGTTTAACCGAAGGTGCAGATGCGCGTAAATATTTGGGTGAAGACCATACCCAGATTATGGGCAAGCACGAGTTGTTTGAGCATGTGAAATCGGAAAATTATTATGGCGGTTTACTCGATACCCTCGGCGGGCATATTCATCCTTTGGCTTTAAACCGTGGCCTTGCTTATGGTTTTAGTCAACAAGGTGGCAAAATTTATGAGCAAACCGAAGTGCTGTCGGTGGATGAGCGTGAAGATGGGATTTATGTGACGACTACTGGCGGTGTGATTAAAGCACGTAAGAGCGCCGTGATTGGGGTACATCATGCCTCATTTAAACTGCTGCAAAGCCATAATCAAACCACCATTCCATTTTATACTTATGTGTGTACCACAGCGCCCTTAGAGCTCGATCTTGCTGAAATTCTGCCGAGCGATGCACCTGTGTACGATACACAGTTCCAAATTGATTATTATCGCGGGGTATCTAAAAACCGTTTGCTGTTTGGCGGTGAAGGGACGGGTTCTTGCTGGACGCCTGAAAAAACCCATGATTATTTACTGAGCCGAATCAAGCATGTGTTCCCGCAATTGAAACAGGTTGAGCTGGATTTTGTTTGGAGTGGCACCACAGATTTAACCATGAATGGCGCAGCCGATAGCCGTAAGTCCGATGGGAAATATCCGATTTATGCCGTGCAAGGCTGGAGTGGTCATGGTGTGGCGCAAACCGTGCGTATAGGCAAAGCCATTGCCGATGATTTTTGTGGCAATGCCGATGATTTTAAAATGCTCACCAGTATTCAGCATCAGGACATTTTGTTTGGTCGCGCACTTGCACCGATGGTGATTCCAATGGCGAAAACCGCTTATGGGCTGGGGGCTATGGTCAATCCGGGCAAGATGGTGTCCTTCTAAATTTAAGCCTCCTTTATTTATGAAGGGTATCATGCAAAACAGCCCTCGTCATTGAGGGCTGTTTTGAGGGTTAAGATATTTCTTCTGTAGTTTTATCTATATTTTTCTTTAACCATTTCGGCCGCCATTCACTCACAATCACACCAAGAACTACACACAGTCCGCCAATGAGAGCGAGCGGTGTTAAGCGTTCACCGGCAAGCCGCCCAATGATCGCGGCCCAAACCGGTTCACCTGCATAGATGATTGCTGCCTGTGCAGGATCAACCATGCGCTGCGCCCAGTTCATCACCAGTTGAATTACGGCGCTGGCCAGACCTAATCCACAGAGTACAGCGATTAATGGCCATTCAAATTTTGGTAAAGTGGTTTCACCCACCAGTGGGGCAAAGCAAAAACAGAACAGAGAGGCAAATGCCAACTGTAGAACCGTCACTCTGCGCAGATTGACGCGGGGTGCAAAATAGCTGATCAAGATAATTTCAAAAGCAATGGCAATCGACCCGAGCAGCGTAATGATTTGCCCAAAATTGAGCTGAATAGCGCCAAAACCATTACCAGTTAAAAAAACCAAACCGACAAAAGCCAAACTTACACCTAGCCATGTCATCACATGTGGTTTATGCCGAAAACAGAGCCACATAAAAATCGGAACCAGCGGTACATACAGCGCAGTTAAAAAAGCCGATTCGCTGCTGCTGATACTTTGCAAGCCGACTGTTTGCGTCGCATAGCCGATCGCAATTACCGCGGCAATACTTGCGCCCGCAATGACATCGTATTGAGAAAAATGTCTAAGATATTTGAGCGATAACAGACTCACAGCCAGTGTAGCTGCGGCAAAACGTAGACCGACAAACAGCACTGGACTGCTAAAATTTAAACCGTATTGCACGGTGATAAAACTGGCGCCCCAAATCATGGTAATCAGGATGAGTGCGAGCTGCGGAAACTTGGCTTTCCAAGCAGATTGGACGGTTGACATGTGTATTTGATTGTTTGAAGAGGAGAAATAAAAAAAGAGGCCCGAAGACCTCTTTTCTGCTCGAGAAAATTACAAGCTTTGTTGATCAAGCAGTAATTGAGCTTCACGAAGGTTCAATGTGCCTTCATAAATTGCACGACCGGTAATCGCACCTAAAATACCCGGTTGGCCTTTTAAGTTACGCACGTCGTCAAGGTTGGTCACGCCACCAGATGCAATAACAGGTAAGCCAGAATACGTTGCAAGGTTAACGGTTTGTTCAACGTTCACACCTTGCATCATGCCATCACGTGCGATGTCGGTGTAGACGATGCTCGATACGCCGGCATCTGCAAAGCGTTTTGCCAAATCAGTCGCTTTCACGTCAGTGACATTTGCCCAACCATCCGTTGCCACCATGCCGTTCATGGCATCGATACCGACAATGATATGGCCTGCAAATTTTTTGCACGCTTCTTCAACAAATTCAGGCTCTTTTACCGCTTTTGTACCAATGATGACAAACGAGACGCCTGCATCAAGGTAGTGTTCAATGGTTTCAAGAGAGCGGATACCACCACCAATTTGAATTGGCAATTCAGGCTGTGCTTTAGCAATCGCTTCAACCACAGGCTTATGAATCGGTGTACCAGCGAAAGCACCGTTTAAATCTACCAAATGTAAGCGACGCGCGCCTTCATTTACCCAATGCTGTGCAGTTGCCACTGGATCGTCAGAAAATACGGTATCGTCTTCCATACGACCTTGTTTTAAACGGACACATTTGCCATCTTTCAGGTCAATTGCAGGGATGATCAGCATGCTTTCGCTCCTTGCTCAATCAAATTAAGAATGAATTTGTGCCTAATCTTATCAAATAAACGGCTATTCACTAAATGCTAATATCAGAATTGATGAATTAAAAAAGCCTGACATGTGTCAGGCCAGTGTAAATAGAGGATTGGATTTTATTCTTGGTCTAAAAAAATGCGCTGTGTATTCGCGTTTTTAGTCATTAAACATAAGCGGTTGTTTGTAATAAATCGCTGTTTACGGATTGAAGTAAGGTGCCGACATCGTACAAGCCTTGATTGAGAGCGGTGGTACTTTCACCGACCACTTGAACGAGATCACCGACCACAGGAAGTTCAGTGGCAATCGATGTAATCGGTGCAATGTCATCCAGTAAGGCATCTAAAGTGCCTGAAACATCTTGCACGACACCACCCACACTTGCTAAAGGATCGTTCAGGACGGATGTTAATAATTCGGTAGGATCAATACTGGCTACATAGTCGCCCGTTTCAGCCAACAAGCCAGTTAAATTACCCGTAGTTTCGCCTACTGCATTCAATAGCCCGCCAAGCAATGGCAGGTCAGAAAGTGCGTCTGTGATTGGTGCAGCAACACCACCTATATGATCAACCAAACCTGCAACTTCAGTCACAGTTTGACCGACCACACCAGTTACGCCATTGAGAGCGGTCTGTACACCGCCGAGAAGATCACCTGTCGCTAGTTGATCAGCTACAGCATGTAAGCCGTCACCTAAGGTGCCGACCAACTGATTTTCAACCGTGAGTACTTTTTCGATGGTCTCACCAATGAGCGGAAGCTCAGTCAGTGCATCCGTTAAGGGCGCTGTTAAGCTATTCACGGTCTCTAAAATGCTGTCTACTGTATCCAAAACAGTATTTAAAACCAGTCCAACCGCTTTACTGATCCCTTGTAAAGTCAGGCTGAGTACACCGCTGATTTTTCCTGTAAATAAGTTCAACATGTCAGGTTCTCCAAGTTTTTAAATTATGATGTGTTATGTATTTGGCAGATTTGTTTTAGCAAAAGGGGACTGATGAAAACAAATTATGAAAGTATAGAAAGAATGAGATAAATCATGTAATTCTGCTAGAAAATCTAGAGAGATCAAAACCTTAGTCGAATAAAAATATAAATGTGTATTAATGTAATTAAAATGAGTTAAATCAAAGATATAAATGTATTTAAAAGGTGCGATTTTATTTTTTTAGACTGTGCAGTGACTATTTTTAAGGCAATAAGGTACTGTTCAAATCTTTAGCGCAAATAAACTGTAAATTCTTTGGCACTCTTCAGCCGATCTTTGCACTTGGTCATGCCATAGATTGGGGCAATATCCAGTTACAGAGCGGTTACATCGCTGAATATAAATTAAATCATTAAAATAATTAAGGATTTATAAATTCATGTGCGGACGAATTCTTAGTTTGAGAGAAGTATTGGGAATGGTTTTGGGTAATAAGCCACGTTGTAATAATTCTTCAAAGACCAAAACAGGGGCATAGGCATCGGCAGCGGCATAACGAATTTGCTCCGGACTTATGCGCTTTTTGGCCCAATTGGAGGTGCTGACCGATTTAGATTTTGGAAAATTCACACGAAAAAGCAGTGCCATGGCATTTTTTAAACCGACGGGTTGGCTTAAGCCAAAAGAAGCAAAGCACTTGGAGAGTTCCAATACACTATTCAGTTCGATGCCTTTTTTACGAAATAAATGCGCATCATTTTTTAAGCCAAAACCCACTTTAATTTGATCACGATTACTCAAGATTGGTCTTAAAAAATCCCAAGTGCATTCGTTCATTTGAAACAACCACGCCTGTTGCGCCGTCGCAAGTTGGATTAAATGTGGACCGGTAGAGACCTCACCTTTACGAAAAGTCGGCTTAGATTCAGAGTCGAAACCGAATAAGGCAGTCGTCTGCAATTCATCGGCCCAGTGTTGGCATTGTTCTGCATTGTGAATGACATGGATCTGCTCTGGCACTAAATTTTGGAACAATGGAAAATCTTTAATCTGTTCTTTTGTTGGCAAAATAGGTGTCGGTAGAGCATCAGTCATTGTGATTCAATTCAAAGGCTTGTTGTTGCAGACTAGAGAGTTTAGGTCGGAAATGCAAATTCCGAGATGTGGCGTTGAGCATGAGCCATTGACTCATCTGCCTGTCATAGCGCGTTGCTATGACAGTGACGAGGGCACTTAAACACAGTGACCAAGAGGTTTAAAGACAGTGACTTAAAACAGAAAACGCGCAGTAAATAATACATTTACCAAGATCAGTAAGAATAAACCGATAAAGAGAAAGGCGAGGACCACTTCTCATGTTTTGGATGCACGTGGCTCGCCATATTGATTGGCATTTGCAGACCCAAGGATGAGCATCAGCGCAATGCACATAACGATATTGAGCAACGGAATCAACTCTAAGAGTGCAAACCAGCCTGAGAGATTAAAGTCATGCAGACGACGTACGGAAAAAATCATCAAAGGGATCAGCATTAAAACATTTAGGATAAATCCAATCACTTGCGTCATTGGATTTTCAGCGTGAGCTATTAGGGCATTGAGAGTATTGGGCATCATGCTGACGATCAGTAGCATCAATATGCTCAGCATGAGGCCATAGAAGACATTCCAACCGATAAAAGACATGCGATTAAAACGACCGTCACGGTTCCAACCAGAGTTTATATTGGGTGAATTATTCATATTAAATGATCTTAAATTATCGTAAAAAGTATAGTTATCATTCATTTTTAACCGCAAAAATTGAGCTAAAACGACATAAAAATGTGAAAAAGTACAGGATTTGATCCTGAACATAAAAAGCGCGTTGATTATAAAGGTAAAGTACAAAAAAAGCCCACATGTGTGAGCTTGTTTGAGTAGATGTATTGCTGTTTAGAGCGATCTAGGCGGCATTTAATGATTTATCATTATTGTTGTTGAATCGTGGTTTGCTGAGAGCGGATCACATAGTTTTGGTAAGACGGAATCATGATCGCAGCAAGTATCCCGACTATAAACACCACGATATACAAAACAGCCAGCACTGTTTCCCAGCCTTTGGTCGGGCGTGGTTGTCCAAAGCTATTACTACCGCTATTACCCGGTGCAAATAACACATAGAGCGCAAATAATATATTCACTACAGGAACTAAGATCAGCAGTGCAAGCCATCCAGAATGGTCTCGGTCATGTAAACGACGGATTAAGAAAATGACGCTGTAATAAATGACGATGGCATACATGATAAAGAAAATAATCATGAGTGGCGTCGACATTGCACCCTCAGTCAACGCATTTTGCGCACCGGGTATGAGCAGGCCGACTACAACAGCAATTAGCGTAAAAATAATGCCGAGAAGTAGATTCCATGCAAGATATGCGCGCCGGCTAAAGCGGCCACTGGCTTGGGTCGGTGAGTCAGATGTGAATGTATTCATTATTATTCCTAGGCTTTGGTATTTTTATAAGTAGGCAAATTCTAAAATGAATATGTAGAAAATAAAAGGATGAAAAATAAACAGTACAAAAAAGCCCGCAAGGAGCGGGCTTTTTTGCGGTGAAGGAATTTTAAATATCCCATTCCACAAAGTTTTTCAGCAATTGCAGGCCGGCTGTATGACTTTTTTCTGGGTGAAATTGTGTCGCAAACAAGTTTTCCTTGTGAATTGCGGTACAAAATTCCAAACCATAGTCACAGGTAGCAGCGACAATGCTTGAGTCTTGCGGCTCTACATAGAAGCTATGTACGAAATAGAAACGTGCATCTTGCTCAATGTTTTTCCACATCGGATGGCTAGGGTCTGCCTGATGCACTTGGTTCCAGCCCATGTGCGGCACTTTTAATCCCTCTACATCAGGGAAGCGTTTAACCGAACCTTCAAAAATACCCAATGCATCTGCACCGCCATTTTCTTCGGAATGCTGCATTAGAGCTTGCATACCGACACAGATCGCAAGCACAGGTTTATTAAATGCCGCTTTACGGACCACTTCATCAATGCCTGCATCATGCATGCCTTGCATACAGTCACGCATTGCTCCCACACCGGGGAACACAATTTTATCTGCTTGTGCAATCAGCTTAGGATCATTGGTGACATCAACAGTTGCACCCACGTGTTCGAGGGCTTTTGCTGCTGAGTGAAGATTTCCCATGCCATAGTCAAGAAGGGCAATACGGGTCATTACAATGTTCCTTTGGTAGACGCAACAGTATTTTCGGCACGAGGGTCAACTTCACACGCCATACGTAATGCACGGGCAAAGGCTTTAAATACGCTTTCAATTTGGTGGTGGCTGTTTTTACCTTTTAGGTTGTCGATGTGCAGCGTCATTAACGCATGGTTCACAAAACCTTGGAAAAATTCAGAGAAAAGATCCACATCAAAAGTCCCGATGCGCGCGCGAGTGAATGGAATATCCATCCACAGACCCGGACGGCCAGATAAATCAACCACGACACGACTCAGTGATTCATCGAGCGGCGCATAGAAGTGACCGTAGCGACGTAAGCCTTTTTTATTGCCCAGTGCTTGAGCAAAGGCTTGGCCAAGTGTAATCCCACAGTCTTCTACGGTATGATGATCGTCAATTTCAAGATCGCCATCACAATGAATATCAATATCAAACAGACCATGTCGCTTGATTTGATCAATCATATGATCTAAAAATGGAACACCAGTGTTTAAAGTGCCTTGACCAGTACCATCAAGATTCACACGAACTCGAATTTTGGTTTCGTTGGTGTTTCTTACCACTTCACTGATACGATCTGTCATAGACACGTTCCTCAAATACGTCAAAATGATTGATGTAAAAATATTTTCGCTGTGACGAAAAGTCACCGCATATTAGATTGCTCAGGAGGGTTTATCAATGCCTATTACCGTACATGCCTATACTTCTTTGGAAAATGATGAAGTGCGCAGCCAGCTTGAGCGACTGTATGACACCAGCCCTGAGTTTAGCGACGGTTCCGATGCGATTGAACAACTTGAGCAGAACTTAGCTCAGTATACCTTAGTTTATACTGCAGAATTTAATACAAAATTGATTGGCGCGATTTGGTGTACAGGCCAAGGTGAAAGCAAAACCCTTGAATATATTGTGGTACACCCAGCAAATCGTGGGCGTGGTGTTGCAGAACGTCTAGTGAGTGAAGCGACACGTATGGAGGAAGAAAAAGGTGTAAAAACTTTCGAGCCAGGTTGTGGCGCGATTCATCGTTGTTTAGCACACATTGGTAAAATTGACGTAGTTGAGTAAAGTTCAATTTTTAAAAGACAGTCTCCGTGCTGTCTTTTTTTCGTCTGAATAATTAAATTGACTCAGACTTAAATGTAAATAAGACAAAAAGTAAGCGATTAGTGTGAAATATTGATTTAAAAATAAACATTTGAGAAAAAAGCCCATGCTTATGCTTGACGGCATCCAGCTTAAATTGTTTAATACGCCCCATCGGCGTGATAGCTCAGTAGGTAGAGCAACGGATTGAAAATCCGTGTGTCCCCAGTTCGATCCTGGGTCTCGCCACCATATTCAAAACTGATTTTTCAGTTTATCAATCCCTGATCCCATCAGGGATTTTTTTTGCCTAAAAAATATGCATACGAAAAATATTTTTATAAATATGATTGACTAATTAACTGAGATACGGCTTAATACACCGCATCGGCGTGATAGCTCAGTAGGTAGAGCAACGGATTGAAAATCCGTGTGTCCCCAGTTCGATCCTGGGTCTCGCCACCATATTCAAAAAAACCTCAAACGATTGTTTGAGGTTTTTTTTCGTCTGCTGTTTTTTAGTTGTTGATATTTCGCACAGTTTAACTGATACAATCGATGCCAGATGATGAGCCCAATTGCTATAAGAAAATTATTAAAAAATAAGGGTTAAGGTTATGAAAAAAATATTATTTCCTGTTTTGATCGGCATGATTGCCTTGCTGAGCGCATGTGGTGGCGGGGGCGGTAGTAATGTCGATTCTTCCTATTCTAAAACCATTATTCAAAATGGTGTGACCTATGAATGTAAAAGTGAAAATGCAGCAGCGCTTTGTGATAATGGCAATTGTTCTTCTTGTGAATCATCGCTCGATAAAATAATCACAGCATCATGCAGCACCAGTATTTCCGCAGGGCAAACAATTTTTGCCGTGACCAAAACGGGCTGTGTATCCAATATGAAATCGGGCAGCA
The DNA here is from genome assembly GCF_013419235.1 of Acinetobacter sp. YH12098. Lineage (NCBI taxonomy): Bacteria > Pseudomonadati > Pseudomonadota > Gammaproteobacteria > Moraxellales > Moraxellaceae > Acinetobacter > Acinetobacter sp. YH12098. The sequence continues at coordinate 23,154 of NZ_VPAO01000045.1, read as the reverse complement.
GAATAACTGCAGCATGTGATAATGGTCTGCTTAAATTAAAAGTTGGATCTAACTTTAGCTTAAATTAGGTGATTAACACGGGTACGACGATGAGCTCTGGTGAATATATTGTCGGCACAGAAGTGCTCCGCTGTAGGCTTTAATCAAATGAACATAGATTCGTGGAGTGACAGTTGAAGCGACTTCAATATCCGATGCTTGGACTGCTTTGTTTTGCACTGGGCTATATTGCGGCATCGTGGAATGACCAACCAAGCTTGACGTCGTCGCCACCTGAACACTCGCTTGTAACTTTGGCGACGAGTAATCCTGTGGCACTCTTGGCTTTAGATCAAGATGCCTCGGATCAACCTCATTCTAAAGATATACGGCAACAACGCAAAAGCCAACATCGTCAGCTACAGAGCATTATTCAGCAGACTTCAGATCAACAATTGGGGCGATATTTACAGCAGGCATTTCCCAATTACAGTTTTGCAGGGATTCAAAATAAGCAACAATTTGCGCAGCAGATGTTAGACGAATTTCTACAAGCCAAAAATGATCCGCATCAGCGATTGGCAGGGCAAGCGTATGTGACAGATCAATCACAGACAGATGTAGATCAAGTTTTACCTCGTGAAATCTATGTCACACAGCCGTTGTATGCACATTTTGATACCATGGGTAAAGTTCCAAACAATATGCAAGTCATGGTGCGTTTGACGCATCGTGATAGCGGTGAAGTGCTGCTCTTTACACCACGCAAAGTTAGTGAGCAACAGCAACAAAACTGGGTGAGTTTCTATCCTATGACTGGATGGAAAACTGGTCATTATGATGTGAAATATTATCAAATGAATGATCAATTAAGCCCGATTGCGCAGACCAGTTTTTATATACAGCATGTGATTGAGTAAATATTTTGAAGCTCAAATTTTATCGCTGAAGCTATGACTTAAGTGCTAGTTCCTACCCCTAAAATTCGATTAAACTGATAAAAAATAACCAATGAATTTCTACAATGAAAGACCTTTTCTCTACAGGGAGTGTGCTGTATCAACAAGCACGTCCAAGTTATTCTGCTGAAGTCGTTGATAGCATTTTGCAGCATGTTGCCGTGCGTGAATTGGCATGGGACTGTGGTGCAGGTTCAGGTCAATTTACCAAAGGTTTGGCGCCCTATTTTCAACAGATTTTAGCGACAGATCTGAGTGCAGAGCAATTGGCACAAGCACCCAATTTAGACAATGTGCGTTATGAGCAAGCCAGCGCCGAACATTGTCCGCTTGCAGACCATTCAGCGGATTTAATTACAGTCGCGCAAGCGATTCATTGGTTTGATTTTACTGCCTTTTATGCAGAAGTACGACGCGTATTAAAACATCAAGGTCACATCGCCATTGTGGGCTATGGTCTAATCCAATTTGAACACGCGGAATTAAGCCAACTCTTACAGGATCTGTATTTTGTCACGTTAAAAGGCTATTGGGATGCTGAACGTCGTTACATCGACGAAGAATATCGTAGTATTCCGTTTCCATTTCAGGAGTTAGCAGTCCCTCAGCTGTTTTTAAATTACAGGTGGAGTGCACAGCAAATTTTGGACTATTTGCAAACGTGGTCTGGGCTTAAACACTATCAACAGCGGCATCCGACACTTCAGCCGTGTGCAGCTTTGCAGGATTTCTTTAGCCGACATCCGCAGCAAGAGTTTGCTTTGTCATTTCCTGTACTGTTAAGAATCGGGACCGTATAAAAGAGAAAAAGCAGCGGCAATGCAGATAGGTAAAGGATGATATCTCAAGTCTAGAATGAGCAACGTGAGGTTTAAATAAGCTGTGCTCTCTTGCCGTTTGTCGGGGTTAAATCTGGTAAATTGATTAATTGTTGTACAATAATAGCAGTGTAAATTTTTTCAATTTTCTATTTTTAAATCTCTCGGAATGAACATGATGAATCTCCCTAAATCTGTTTCCGTTTTGGTTTTTGTTAGTGCAGCAATGACGGCTATGAGTACATTGGCTGCGGAAAAAGCCACTACAAAAGCTGATGAAACCGAACAACAAGCTATTCAGATGCCTGCTTTAACCATTATGGCAGAGCGTGAAATGCGTGCAGAGACGGGCATTGTTGAGTATCAAGAGCAGGTGGATCGCCGTAAAGCCTTACAGCAACGGGTGATGCAACTTGAGCGTGATACTCAAAACAAAGGTGTCGATGCAACAATCGTGTCAAATATTGATATCTTACCTGCCACAGCAGTGCCAGATATGTCGAATTTATCGCCTTTGATGCAACAGCATGTTTTAAATATTGCCGCAGGTTTGCAGTCTTCTGACCCACGCAATGGTTTATATATTATGTTGCAACCCTTTGGGATTGACCGTAATGCGACCAATGTGCAAATCAGTCGTGAGCAAATCAATCTCGGAAACATCGACCGTCAGTTAAATACCAATCCGATTAAGACCCCATAATCGAATACATCTCTACAGTACATTGAAGGCGAAAATTCATGTTTTATCCATGAATTTTCGTTTTGATGGCATGCGCAATTTAAGTCTATTTACATTGATGTTTTCAAATAGCCTTCTTAAAAAGCATGGCTATTTTATCGTCAATCTTCAAACTTTTGGTTAAACTGAATAAAAGGGCATTCGGAGCTCATTATGCCGCGTATCTTTGTTGTCTTGGCCAGTGCTACGGTATTGGTCTTTGGATGGATGTTTTATCAATATTCAGTACAGCAAAAAGAAGCTGTGCAACTCTCGACCTATGAAACGGTTTTGCGCGAAAAAACCGAGCAAATTTTTCAGCAAGCTCAGCACTGGGAAGAGCCGATACAACTCAATGTGACAGATGCACGGCTAACGGGTGATTATAAAATCATGTCGGATTTTATTTTGAGCCAAATGCTGCAGCGTGCAGAAGCGCGGAATCAATATATTCGTGATCTTAAAGCACTGAATTGGGATAAATTTCTCGACATCGATCGCTTATTGCAGGATAAAAAAAACCAGTATCAAGAGACTGAGCAAATGCTGCAGCAGGTGCATGCAGTGGTCGATGCTTATGAGCAAAAAACCACACAGCAAGAGGAAAATGGTTTAGCTCAGGCCAAACAGTTGGCAGTCAAACAGGTGTTTCGTCAGCAAATTGCCCAGAGTTTAAGAGACAGTCGTGATAGTGATGAGTCGCATGCTTTATTTGAGTTAGAAAAGCAAAGCTTGGCGAAGGCTGATGAGATCTTTGCTGTGCTGAAAGCCAATAAATGGGAAAAGAAAAATAAATTATTTATGTTCTATGAAGATGCGCCTTTAAAGCAGTTTAATCAGCTTTATACAGAGATGTTAGCGCTCAATGCGCAAATGGATGAGATCCGCCAAAAGAACCGTTCAGAGTTGAAACAAAAGCTTTAACTGACTGTCATCTCTCTTTCAAAATTGCGCGATAAAGTGGCTTATAGCAAGGTTTTACATCATATAGAGGTCCATGCTCATGCGAGCTATTCAGATTTTTGATGATATTCAGCAGGTCTATATCGACTTTATCGCGAACCGCCAATATCCACGTTTGGAAAGTTTAAACAATTGGGGCAAGAACCGTTTTTTCTTCAGTCAGTATTTTCGCATGATTGAAGATTGGCATCTGACTGAACAGATTGTGATTGAATTTAATCAACAATTTTATAGTTTGGATACAGGGACGGCGCCTGACTTTATGGATCAAGACAAATACATGGCTTGGTTGATGGAACAATTACAAATATTAAAATAAGTCCTTTTCATTCAAATTATTCAGCACAGCTTCGAGACATGTTATGCAATTCAAAGCCATCCTTTAGCGGATGGCTTTTTTTGTTGCTAGCGAACTTAATTGGGGGGAGCGTGGTCTGAGCTAGTATGAATGGCGCAGAAAACGTGAGCCCTAAAATTGTCCTGAGGCATTGGATTTGCAAATTTAATACAACTATCAACCAATAGTGTGACTTAAATCACTTAAAATACGCCGAAAATTTAAACATAAATTTTTAGCCAGCAGCCCATAACTCATAAGAAGCTGAGCTGTATTGAACTTGCAAACATTCTAACCTTAGACCGATTGGCTTTGAATGAAAGGTTTATCGCCATCTTTAGAGATGATTTTTTTAGCGTATGAAAAAATTAATACTGCTATGGCTTGCCATATGTGCGGTTTCATTGGTGTCGATAGGCTATACCTATGAATTATTCATTAGCCCTGTTTGGGTGGTAAATGCATTTGCTGCCTATGGCATGATTTTAATGCGGAAGCATTTAAGCCACGATTTACTGATCGTGCTCTATGCTTTTAGTGCGATCTTTGTGGCTTCGCTGATGGTCGATCCTGCCAAAATCTTAGAAGATAAATTTCTCCTGTGTGCGATTTCGGCATTTCAGATTTGGGTATTTATTAAAGCCTATTTGGCACTGAGCCATTTAAAAAAACGCCGCTTTAAGCGAACCCTAATGTTAGCTGTTCCGAGTATCGTGAGTGCTTTTGCAGGCAGTCTCTTGTTTGTGGCGTGCTTTCAGATGGACAACCAATACTTTGCCTTTGTTGATTATTTTCTAGAGCAATTTGCAACAAGTTTGGCTGTGGTGTGTTTACTGTTTGGTGTTCAGCGCTGGATGAATGTGCCGTGGGTGGATTATGGCTATCTGATCGTGGCACTGGCCATCAGATCTTCTATGCTTGCATGGTCTTGCCTTTATTGATGTGTTACTACGCGATCAAATATGACTTCAAAACCTTTTGCTGGCTGATTGGTTTAATGACGCTGATCTGTGGCTGGTATGGTGCCATGCCATTGGCTGGGGAATATTGGTCGGATGCACAGGTACATATGCTCTCGCGGATCAGTTCTTATCGTTTGGCATTGGGTATTTATCTGATCATTTTTCTGTTTATTTGTGAGCTGTATGCACGAAATAAACGCCTGTATTTGGCTTTGCAACGTGTGAGTTTTTGCGATGAGTTGACGGGGCTGAAAAATCGCCATGCCTTTAAAGAACAAATATTTATAGAGGGTGCGGTTGATAAAGGCTGTGTCATTTTGCTCGATGTCGATAACTTTAAAAAAATTAATGACCAATATGGACACCAAATGGGGGACAGTGTTTTGGTGCATTTGGCAAAAATCTTAAAAAATTGTAGTCCACGCGCGAGTTTTATTAGTCGTTGGGGCGGTGAAGAATTTTTAATTTTGCTCGAAGGTGCCGATTTGGAGCAGGGTAAAATGTTGTGTGAAACAATTTTGGAACGCTGCGAACATGTGCCGTTTCGAAAAGATCAATTAAGGCTAGATGTCAGCTTTAGTATGGGCTTGGCCGAGTTTCAACAGTTGAATTTGTCCAATTACTCCACGACTCTACAGCATGTCGATGCCTGCTTATATCAGGCGAAATCACAAGGGAAAAATCAGTTTGTTTATCAAAAGATTATTCCGTTGGCAGAAAGCAGTATTGCGGTCTAAATGGGCAAAAAAAGATGCCGTGAAGGCATCTTTTTTAGCATTTAATCAACGATTAAGCCGCTTTTTTGAACCAAGAAAAGAAACCTTTTTTCTCAGCTTTAGCTGCTTCAGCTTTTTTCTCTGCACATTTTTTAGCGCAGTCTTTTTTCGCTTCAGCTTTTACTTCTTCAGTTTTAGTTTCAACAGCTTCTTTTGCATCAGTTGCTTTTTCTACAGCTGCATCTTTTGCTTCAACAGTTTTTGCAACGACAGCATCTTTAGTTGCTACAGTTTTTGCTACAGTCGCGTCTTTTGCTGCAACAGTGTTCGCAACAACAGCATCTTTAGCCGCTACAGTTTTTGCTACAGTTGCATCTTTTGCTGCAACTGCAGTTTCTTTAGTTGCCGCTGCTTTTTCTACCACTGCTTTTTTCATGTCAGCAGTTTTTGCTTTAGTGGTTTCTTTTACTGTTAAAGTTTTAGTTTGAGTTGCTTTTTCTGCAACAGCCACTTGAGTTTTAGCAGCATCTTTAGTTGCTTGAGCAGCAGCTACAGTTGCAGTTTTCGCTTGTGCAGCTTGAGCTTTTACAGCTTCAACAGCAGTTGCAGGTTTTTGTTCTACAGCAGTAGTTGCCATAGCAGAAGTTGTAGCAGCAACTAAAGCAACAGCTAAAGTAGTTTTGATCGCGTTCATAGTCATCACTCTATAAAACTTAGTTAAAATAAGGCATTGTAAATTTTATGCCTTATCAACAGCGCTTAGGTTACACGGCACAGAGTGAGGGATTCGATTGTGTGAATATTCCACCAATGTTACAAACGGATAACATGGTGTTACGCAGAAAAACAAACAAAAACAGCGTACATTCCACAGCATTCGAAATTTTTAATTCAAAGCTGATTTAAAATCACTGTTAAAGCCGTTATGGTGAATATACATTTCCGCCATTGGTATGGCATAAAAATAACGTCGCATGAGGGATAAAGTCAGATGCAGCAGCTTATTTGTTATAAACAGCTCCCTGTGTGGACGCAGCAGTCGATTCCACAAGGTTTTAAACAACAGCACAATACCAAAGCAGGCACATGGGCAAAACTCACCGTGCTGCAAGGTGAAGTAAATTTTGCCATGTTAGATGCGTCTGGAAATGTCCTCTCGACGCATGTATTTAGTCCAGACCTACCACCGCCGTTTATCGAACCGCAGGCGTGGCACAAGATTGTGTCTGCGAGTGACGATGTGCAATGTCAGTTGAGTTTTTATTGCTTAGCACAGGACTATTTTTATAAGAAGTATCAGCTCAGTCCAACGCATTCAGAGATTTTGGCAGCAGCGCCGTATTTGCACGGCGGCCGTGCTTTGGATGTCGGCTGTGGGCAGGGGCGTAATTCGCTGTACTTAAGTCAGCTGTCTGAGCAGCGTTTTGAGGTGGATGCATGGGATGTTAATCCACACTGTTTGCACAAGCTGCAAGAGGTGATCGCTGCGGAAGGCATTGAAAATATTCATGTGCAGCAGCGTGATCTAAACGCTGACCCAAGCATTACAGGTACATACGACTTTATTTGCTGTACCGTGGTGATGATGTTTTTAGAGGCCAAGACAGTGAAGCCTCTGATTCAGCAGATGCAGCAAGCGACAAATATCAATGGCTATAATTTGATTGTCTGTGCGATGGATACGCCTGATCTGCCTGCGCAGCCTGACTTTCCATTTAGCTTTAAAGCAGGAGAGTTAAGTGCGTTGTATGAAGGCTGGAATATTGTGAAATACAATGAAAATGTCGGGGAGCTGCATCGGGTGGATGCAGAAGGGAATAGGATTAAACAGCATTTTGCAACGCTGTTGGCGCAGAAAGTTGTTAAAGATATTTAATAGGTTTTAATAGTTGCAGTTGCTTGTTATGAAGATTGGGCTGCAATTGTTTTAGTGGAGTACTTTCATAGCAGCAACAGGAGAAGTCATTTCAGCAATCATAGTAAAAACTAAAGTTTTAAGTATAATTAACCCGAATCCTGTTTAAGCCAATGATTCCAATACTCGAATGGTTGGCTTGTTTTGATGACATAATTAGTAAGCACATAAAGATGCATAAATTCCAGCTAAGTATCCTTCAATGCTTCTCGCTTTACTGGTGACCAAATTATATCGCCCTTTTAACAAGCTAAATAAAGTCTCTATTTTATTACGCTGCTTTAAGTGATATTCATCTGATGTAGAAAGTTGAACAGATTTCATATTCTTTCGGTGATATGTGATTAAATCAATACCTTGTGCTTTTAATCTACTCTTTAATTCCTGACTAACATAGCCACGATCAGCATAGCGCTTTGCTTTATTTACAAAGCGATAACATTTATGCAGCATGTAATGTAGGTAAGCGAACATCAGTATAATGATATTTGATACTAGTAATATGACCATCAGATGCACGTTTTATAAAATTTGCTATTTGATCAGGATCAAATCTAGTAATACCTTTTCTTATAATAATGCCTTCCATATCTTTTACATAATTTTTATGTAATGCAGTTTCAAGAGTATTAAGAAAACTTTCTGAGTATTTCTTTTCATCTCTATAAATTAAACAGAATTTAATATTTATATCTAAAAAATCTGTTATATTTGAAATAATATTATTAGACATACAAAAATGAAATAGTGCATTTACTGCATCATAAACTTTTAATCTAATCTCATTAGATTTAAAGTTTCCTGATTTGAATTCAACCATATATAAACTGTCTTCTATATCACTATAAAAAATAGCATCAGGTGTTTTTCTTTTAGTTGATAAACTCATATCAAAGTGACATGTGGTGTATAGAAGATCTAAGTTAAAAACTAAAGATGGCGACTCAATAAATTCTTGAGAATTATTTTCATCTCGACTTAACTCTGTAAGATTTTGAGATAAAGGAAATTTTTCAATTAGTTTCTCATATAAAATTTTGGATTTAGAAATCGTCATTTGAAGTCTCTAAACTAAGTTTTCTTAATGGTTCTGCTAAAATTTCAAGAATAGGACTAATAGAACCCTGAGTATCCTTAAAGCTTACATGATTATTATTATTTTTATGAGCTAAATAAAATTTAGTAGGAGTTTTTGTAATGTCACTATAAGTTTTCAAACACTCTAACATATAAGGACTATGAGTATTGATTAATATATTTACACCTTTTTTAACCAATTTGCAGAGTTGTTCAGAATATTGTTTCTGCCAAGCTGGATGTAAATTGGTTTCAGGTTCATCCAGAATTAATAAAGTATCTTTATTTAAGTAGTCTGACTTAATTAAAAGATCGAGAATAGATAATGCTTTTATACCTGAGGAAACATTATTAGTTAAAATTTCATTCCCATTTGTTTTAAAAGCAAAAGATTCAATTTCTGAATTAAAATAAAGCTCCCCATTAAAGAAATCTTTAATTTTCCATTCAATTACGGGTTTTTGAATATCTGGATTATCTATTATAGATTCATCCCAAAGTGAGTAAGTGGATAAATCATTCATAAATTTTGAATTGGATTTTTTTAATTTATTGGATAAGTCAATAATATGATATGGAATATTAATTGAGTTTTTTGAGAAATTAATTTCTCCTAGACTATTTGTAGAAATAGCTGGAGAATATTGCAATATAGCAGGTCCTTCAATAAATGTGGCATCTCTTAAAGGAAAAAAGTCAGTTCCAGTATATTCTATGATTTTATTGTCATCGAACTTTATTTCAAATATATTTTGATTATGATAATCGAGACGTAAATATGAGAATTCAGTATTAAAACTTACTAATTTTTTACAAAATTCATGTTTTATTGATTCATAAATAAATTTTTTATTATTTTTTTCAAAATTATTATTTTGATAAAAACTCAAAATATTCTTTTCCATTTTTTGTAGAATAGAAATTGAAACTGGATCATTAAAATGATCTTTTTCAATGAATGAAGCAATTTTTTCTGCAATATATGGGTAATCTTCAATAGTTGAGGTTATTGATCTTCTTAAATTAAAAACATAGGTCCGCAACTCCTGATTTTCATAAAGTTCAGGATGTCTACGTACTTGGAAATACAGCCATTGTAAGAAATTATTTTGCTTTTCTGCGAATTCTTTATGATAAGCATTTGGGAATGTATTAAATGCTTGAATAATAGCAAATAGTAATTTCCCTATTGTACTTTTACCTACGTCATTTTCACCAGAAATTATTGTAAGATTTGAAAATTCAATAACAGTATCTTTAATTTTTCCTATATTTCTTACAGTTAATCGCACAATACTATTACCCCATTACTTTTAGTATATTTTACCTGAGTCTTTTGTTTTTTGTCTCACTATACTTTCAAAGATATAAAAAATCCCCGCATAAAGCGAGGATTTTTTGATCGAAATATTTTTATTTTAAACACGTTCGATAATTGTCGCGATACCTTGACCTAGACCGATACACATCGTCGCAAGACCGATTTGTGTATCTTGCTGTTCCATAACGTTCAGCAAAGTCGTTGTGATACGTGCGCCAGAACAACCCAATGGGTGACCTAATGCAATCGCACCACCGTTCAAGTTCACACGGTCTTGTTGGTCATAAATGCCTAAGCCTTTAAGAACAGACAAACCTTGTGCTGCGAACGCTTCGTTCAATTCAAAAGTTTGAATATCAGCAATCGATAAGCCAGCACGTTTTAATGCTTTTTGAGTTGCTGGTACAGGACCATAACCCATGATCGCAGCATCACAGCCTGCAACCGCCATAGAACGAATCACAGCACGTGGCTTAAGACCTAAAGCTTGAGCACGTTCAGCAGACATCAGCAACATTGCAGAAGCACCGTCAGACAAAGCTGAAGATGTTGCAGCAGTTACCGTACCGCCTTTCGGGTCGAATACTGGACGTAACGATTGGAACGCTTCAAGGTTTGCATCAGGACGAATCACTTCATCGATATCGCACAGGATTTTGAAACCATTTGCATCGTGACCTTCAACGCCCACGATTTCATTTTTGAAACGGCCTTCTTGTGTTGCAGCCCAAGCACGGCGGTGTGATTCAACACCAAACGCATCTTGTTCTTCACGCGAAATACCGTTCATACGACCTAACATTTCAGCCGTTAAGCCCATCATGTTAGACGCTTTTGCATAGTGCTTAGACGCTTCAGGGTTGATGTCGATGCCGTGCATCATGCCAACGTGACCCATGTGTTCTACACCACCAATGATGAAGATATCACCTTGGTTGGTTGCAATTTGCGCAGCCGCTGTGTGGATTGCTTGCATAGAAGAACCACAAAGACGGTTCACTGTTTGACCTGCAACAGTACGTGGTAGGTCTGCTAACAATGCAATGTTACGACCAATGTTCATACCTTGCTCTAGGGTTTGGTTTACACAGCCCCAGATAACGTCTTCAACTTCATTGGTATCAAACTGGTTACGAGCAACAAGCGCGCGTACTAATTCAGCAGATAAGCTGTCAGCACGTACGTTACGGAACATACCATTTTTGGTTTTACCCATTGCTGAACGTACGCCATCAACGATGACAACGTCACGTGGATTTAAAGTAGCCATTCACGTTGCTCCTTAACCGTAGAATTTTTTGTTGTTAGCAGCCATGTCACGCAACATTTGTGGCGCTTCATAAGCCTTACCTAAATACGCATATTTGTCGCAAAGCGCTACGTATTCAGCGACACCTGTTTGGTCGATGTAACGGCATGGACCACCACGGAATGGAGGGAAACCTACACCCATGATCATCGCCATATCTGCTTCAGCAGCAGTCGCTACGATGTTGTCTTCTAGGCAACGAACAGTTTCGTTACAGAACGTCAGCATCATACGGTCAATGATTTCTTGAGCATCAAATTCACGTTTTTCCGCAGTTGCAACAGAAGCCACAAGTTCGTAAGCCACTGGATCAACCACTTTGGCTTTCTTACCTTTACGGTCAAGTTCGTATTTGTAGAAACCAACGTCATTCTTTTGACCCAAACGTTTTGCTTCATACATCGTTTGAATTGAACCTTTGAAGTCAGGCTTCATACGGTCAGGGAAACCTTCCGCCATCACTTCTGCACCGTGTACGCCTGTGTCGATACCCACAACGTCGATGAGGTAAGCAGGACCCATTGGCCAGCCGAATTTTTCCATGACTTTGTCGACTTGTTGGAAGTCAGCACCGTCTTTCAATAGAAGGTCAAATGCACCAAAGTAAGGGAACAATACGCGGTTTACAAGGAAGCCCGGGCAGTCATTTACCACGATTGGTGTTTTACCCATTTTCTGAGCAAGAACCACAGTCGTTGCGATTGCCTCAGCAGATGTTTTCTCACCACGTATCACTTCTACCAATGGCATCATGTGAACTGGGTTAAAGAAGTGCATACCTACGAAGTTTTCAGGACGTTGTAGGTTTTCAGCCAAACGTGTGATTGAAATGGTTGACGTGTTCGAAGCAATGATCGTATTGTCACGAACATTTTTTTCAGTTTCAGCCAGTACGATACCCTTAACTTTCGGGTTCTCTGTGACTGCTTCAATCACGATGTCCACTTCTTTGAATTCGTCATAGCTTAAAGTAGGACGGATGCGCGCAAGAGTTTCACCCATTTGAGCAGGTTTCATTTTCTTGCGTTCAACTTGTTTGGTCAGTAAGCCATTAGCTTCTTTCATACCTAAAGCAAGTTGTGGGTTACCAATGTCTTTCATGATGATTGGTGTGCCTTTGCTTGCCGCTTGGTAAGCAATACCACCACCCATGATACCCGCGCCTAATACAGCTGCTTGGTTGACAGGGTGTGCACCTTTTTCATATTTCTTCGAAGTTTTCTTCACAATTTGGTCGTTAAGGAATAAACCAATTAACGCACCTGCTTGTGGAGTCACAGCCGCTTTAGCAAAACCTTGCGCTTCGATTTTCAATGCTTCATCACGTGGAAGGCTTGCACCTGCTTGTAATGAGTCTAGAAGAAGTTTTGGCGCTGGGTATTGAGCAGGATTTGCTTTTGCAAGAACTGCACCTTTCGCTGTATTGAATGCCATCATTTGTTCAAGCATGTTCAATTTAACAGGATCTAATTTTTCTTGACGTTTTGCTTTCCAGTCTACACGGCCAGCAATCGCTTGTTTTACAAGGTCAATTGCAGCGTCTTGTAGTTTGTCTGCAGCAACAACTGCATCAACAGCACCGTCTTTGAGCGCAGCAGCTGGCTTTTTCGGTGCAGCCATTGCCATCCATTCAACCGCATTGTCGATACCAATCACGCGGCTTAAACGAACCGTACCACCAAAACCAGGGTAGATACCCAGTTTGATTTCTGGAAGGCCAACTTGTGCAGCATCTGACATCACACGATAGTCACACACTAAGCACATTTCAAAACCGCCGCCCAATGCCATACCATTGATTGCAGCAACTTTAGGAACGTTTAGATCTTCAAACGCATTGAAGATGTCGTGAACAGGCAATGCCCAATCCACAATCGCTTGTTCGCCTTGAGCGAAGTTTTCACCGAATTCAGTGATATCTGCACCCACGATAAATGTAGATTTACCTGAAGTAACGATTAAACCTTTGATGTCACCGTTTGCTTTAACAGCGTCAATTGCAGCTTTAAAATCTTCAATTGTTGCGCGGTTAAATTTGTTGACCGACTCACCTTGTAAGTCAAAGCGGAATTCTGCAATTCCGTCCGAAAGCATTTGGACGGTAATGGCATTGCCAGCGTGGATCATGCCTGATCTCCTTTATTTTGGAGGACTTCTAAGTTGATGTTGTGAAGCGAGTACGCGGTTCCTGCGTACACTTTATGCCTCGCTAATCTTACGATAACTATATCTAAAAAGAACATAACAAGTTGTATCAAGCCGTGACGCTAGGGTCATCAAAATTTCTTTTGGAAATAGCCTTCGGATCTGCCTTTAAACGCTATCGCTCTAATTAAATATGTTGAAGCTTATGTTTCAGTTCACATTTTTTTATAAATGTAAGCTATAGATTGAGATGCGAAAGAAAAATTCAAGAAAAAAGCAAGTGCATTTTTCGGCAGAATGGTCAATTCACTTTTACTATTGTCATCCATCTTTGCTGAGACACAGTGTTCTATGCTGCTTATTTAAGCGTCACTGAGCACTATGCTATACTCGCCCCGTTCTCAAAAGTTAATTTTTTATTAAGCACAATGCTTATTAGCACCAGGTCCTCATATGATTAAGTGGATTATCCTGGCGGTCTTTGTCATTTCTGCGTTTTATATCCAGCAACGCGGTAAAGTCCGTCATTCATTTTATCGTCAGTTTTTTGATCATTCGACATTGCTCGCACCGATCAATTTTCTCATGTACATGTTTTCAAAAGTGCCGAGCCAACCCTATATCGACACGCAGCATTTTAAAGATTTAAAAGTCTTAGATGAAAACTGGGAAATGATTCGTGATGAAGCCAAGGCCTTATATGAAAAAGGTGGCATCAAAGCATCGAGTACTTATGATGACCTTGGATTTAACTCGTTCTTTAAAACAGGTTGGAAACGCTTTTATTTAAAATGGTATGACTCAGCCCATCCTTCGGCTGCTGAACTTTGCCCAAAAACTACGGCCTTGTTAAAAAATCTACCCACGATTAAAGCCGCGATGTTTACTGAGTTGGCGCCTGACAGTCGTTTAGTCCGACATCGTGATCCCTATGCCGGTTCATTGCGTTATCACTTGGGCTTACTGACGCCTAATGATGACCGTTGTTTTATTGATGTCGATGGTCAGCGGTACTCATGGCGTGACGGGGAGAGTGTGGTGTTTGATGAAACTTATATTCACTATGCTGAAAATAAAACGGATCAGAACAGGATCATTTTCTTTGCAGACGTTGAACGGCCATTAAAGTCGAAGTGGATGGAGGCTTTTAACCATTGGTTTGGTAAAAATGTCATGACTGCTGCGAGTTCCCCCAATGAAAGCGGTGATAAAACGGGTGGCTTAAATAAAGTGTTTGGCTATGTCTATCAAATTCGCATAAAAGCCAAAGCCTTGAAAAAAACCAATCGTTCACTGTATTACTTTTTAAAGTGGTTCCTGATGTTGGGGCTGTTCTTCCTGATTTTTGTACGTCCATATTTATTTTAAAAGTAGAATAAATATTGAAAAAATGCGCCCTTAGGGGCGTTTTTTTATGCTGACAGTCAGCGAAATATCAGTTATCGTGCAAGCAGAATAAAAATAATCATGCAGAGCAAATCAGCTAAAAGCAGTAATAGTGTTAGCCAGAATAAGCCAGAACCAGAATAAGCCAGAAAAAATGTGCCAACAGACGAGGAATATGATGTTGACGTCCAAACTTAAGCCCATGCCAAACCATTGAGCTGAAAGAAAAGCGTCATCATCAATGATAGCCAAAACCCAAAGGTGAAAACGGTGGAAACATTGCAGACCTACTGCATAGAAACCCTGTGTAAACGCCTGAAGGGAAGGATTTGGCGGGAAGGGGATCCGATTCATGAAAGCAACCAACCAAACATTGATGCATCAAATGCATATTTCGATGCAAGATATAGAACGACGTAAACAGTTGCTTGGCTTGACCGATTTAGAGCTGGCAGAACTGGCTTCGATTGGTGGGATTGTGGCGCCAATACTCGACAGTATGGTTGATGAATTTTATGAAAATCAGACCTCAATTCCAGAAATTGCCACTCTGATTGGTGATCTTGATACCTTGAAGCGTTTGCAACGCGCGCAGCATCAATATTTATTGGATTTATTTTCCGGGCGCTATGACAGCGCGTATGTGAATAACCGTTTACGGATTGGTTTGGTTCATAAGCGCATAGGTGTAGAGCCGAAGTTGTATCTCTCTGCGGTGCATACCCTAAAGACCATGTTATTTCGCTTAATTCAGCGTACCTTTAATGATACGGAACAATATCAGCGGATTATTAACACCTTGGAAAAGCTCTTTATGTTCGATACTACATTGGTGGTGGAAACCTATGTGTGGAGTTTGATTAATGAGGTGAAGATCTCCCGTGAAAAAATGGAACAGTATGCGCATGCGCTAGAGTTTCGTGCACAAGAAATGGAAGAACTTTCACAGCGCGATCCATTAACAGGACTCTTAAATGTCCGGCATTTATCGACCTTATTGACCAGTATTTTATATACCGCACAGCGTAATCATGAACCTGTAACAGTAGTGTTTATTGATATCAATGATTTTAAAAAGATCAATGATGAACAAGGTCATCCACGTGGAGATCAGGTACTACAAACGGTTGCTGCGGCCATAAAGTCGGTTGCACGTTTAGATGATTATTGCTTCCGTTATGGCGGAGACGAATTTTGTTTGGTCTTGCCTGGTTGCAGTGAAAAGCATGTGGAAGCGAGTTTGATTCCTCGTTTATTAGAAGCGGTGGCTGAAATGGAAGCAGGCTTAAGTTTAAGTATTGGGCTGTGCCAAACAGACAATCAGCAAGGCTATGTAGATGCCATGAGCTTGGTACAACAAGCCGATGCTAAAATGTATCAAGAGAAAAAGAATTATAAACGTTTGCAGGAACAACTCTTGCCGAAAGAAGCGTGATCCGAGCGTAAATAACGCCAAAAATAACAATAGATGACTAGCGAAACTTGAGCTAAATGGATCTCCATATTCTTGAAAATAATGTGATAAGTATGCTTATTTCCTGCAAAAATAAAGCTGAAATAGCAGATGCATCCTGCAAAATCTTGTATAGAATAAAAGCAGTTGATGGGGGATAAGATGCAAGTTTTTCGTTCAAAAAAAGATTGGTGGGTGGTGGCATTTATTGTTTGTATGAGCGGTTTACTCATTCAATTATTACTCACTATGCAAGCCAAAGGTACGATGCAGCAATATCCTCTTCATACCACGGTGTATATTTTGACGGTGTTACTGCTGTGGTGGCCAATACTCAATACACGTTATCAAATTTCCGCTACAGAATTAAATATCCGTAGCATGTTTCTACGTTGGCAGATTCCTTTGCAGGATATCCAACGCATCAGTGCAAGTCAGGATTTGTCTGCGGCACCTGCGCTTTCCATTAAACGTTTAAAAATTGAATATATACAGAATGGACAACGCAAATTCGTCATGGTTTCACCCAAAGATCAACAGTATTTTTTGAAGGCCTTAGGTATATATAAATAGATTAAATTAATTTGATATGAAAATATTTGAAATACAAGGGAATAAAAATGACTCCAATAATTCCTTATCATAAAAATCAAAAATTTGGCATTGTTGATGTTGAGCTGAATTTTCTTATTGAATGTAAATATTTCCAAATACTCAAACCTTTCAAATTCAATCAAGGTTGGTTGTGTTTTACTTTAAATGAGCATAAACGCTATGGGTGGATCTATTATGAAAATGGTCAAATTGTTGAAATAGAACCACAATATTTAGCAGTAGATTATGACAGTCAAGAACTCATTGGTGTGCAGTCTGATGATGGAAGCTGGGGGTTTGTAGATTACTCAAATCAACAGTTGATTTCTATGCAGTTTTCAAAAATTCACCCATTCAGTAATCATCGTGCAATTGTGAGTATTGCTCGAAAAAATCTAGGTTCAATCTGGGGTGTGGTAGATATCAAGGGACATTGGACTATTCATGCACAATATCAATATCTTGGTGAAGAACAGTCCGGCTTGCGATGTTTTAAACGCTATGTTCCAAATCAAGGTAATCTTTATGGTTTTGTTTCGGATGAAACCGGGCAGGAAGTGATTTCTGCACAATTTAGCAATGCTAGTCATTTTTGTGATGGCATTGCAGTAGTGAGCTTCGGGAAGGGTAAACAACAATATTTTTCTGTGATTAATTCAATGGGAGAAATCATTGCTGATCAGCTCAAACATGCGGAGCTTTGTGCATTTGGCTATAGTTTGATTCAACGAACTAAATACCTAGAATTTATTAATAAAAGTGGTCAAGTTGTTTTAAAGACCAAAGAAACTAAAGTTCATCAGCTGAACTTTTTGAGTAATGAAAATCTCAATCTTATTCGCACAGGTAGACGGGCATTAATTGCGACTCAATATAAAAAGAAATGGGGCTTTTATAAAGTGGATGATTCAGGAGTTAAATTACAGATTGAACATCAATTCGATGAGTTGAGTGATTACGGATTTCAGCAACAACGCTGCGCAGTATCTATAGATCAGCAAGCAACATATATAGATGAAAATGGAGTAATGAAAGCCTCTTTAGGCTGTACAGATGTATTTATGGATTATCACGGAGCATTATGTACGTTAGTTAAATACAGCTTAGAAAAGCCTTATGCTTTTATGGATCAAGAAGGGCAGCGCGTAATTGATTTTAAATATGCTATGCATTTTGGGAATTTTGACGAATCAGGTTTACTTTATGTTTTTAAAGAGAAAGGATGTGATATTAATTCAGGATTTATAGACCAGCATGGCGTAGAATATTGGCAATAAATCCTGAGGTAGGGTCTTATAAAAAATTATTCGATGACCATAAATTTTTGATTTTGAAAATCTAATTGGAGACTATTTTTCTCAGAATATTGTAAAAAATACACCGCCAAAATAGGTTCAAGTTCAACCCGTATTTTTCGTGCTAAATGACGTGCGCCATAACGAATATCATGGTTCTGATAAAAATGTGCTTTGGCTGCATCTGTGAGTTTGATACTGCGTTTTTGATGTTGTAGGCGTTGATTAAGTTTTTCCAGTTCAATCTCCACCAAACGGGGCAAGGCATCATTTTGAACGGGTTGATATTGCAATACACGATCAATACGGTTAATAAATTCAGGGTCGAATTTACGTTGCATGACTTTTTCAATAATGCTGCTGACCGGCACGCGCTTGAGACAAACCTTCTGTATTTTTTCGGGCAAAAAATTTAACTTATCTAGATATTGCTGTGCCGCTTGTGCACCGACATTGCTGGTCATAAAGATCATACAATTACGAAAGTCGATGGTTTTTGTACCTGAGGTTAGGGTTAATTTTCCGCTATCTAGCACATTCATTAAGCCGCGAAGCACTTCGGTTGACGCTTTTTCCAGTTCATCAAAAAGCACGATGCCCGGACGGGTATGACTACCTGCAATGGCAACTTCATCAAATAAACTATGGCCTTCTTTAGAACCGACATAGCCCGGAGGCGCACCAGTAATGGCAGCCGCATAATGTTCCTGTGCGAGCGTGTTCATATCAATACGGCAAAAGGCATCAGGTCGGCCATAAATCACTTCACTGATTAAACGCACAGTTTCGGTTTTACCAACACCTGTCGGTCCAAGCATTAAGGTTACGGAGAGCGGTCGTTCAGGACTGGAAAAATCAGCCTTGACCACATGCAGCATTTTTTCAATTTCGTCTAATGCTGCTTCTTGTCCAATGATCCGTTGCTTTAAGCGTTGCATAACGTCATGCGGTTCAAAATGAAAACGCGGCTTACCCATCAAACGGTTTTTTTCAGCAGTGCTCTGCGTCGAAGTTGTCGGGTGTACGACATGGATGGCGGGATTGGCGTTCGTCATGCATCATGTTCCTAAAGCGTGATGTTTTGAGCATAGCAAATTTAGAATTTTGCATTAATAGCTTTTAGCAATCAGATCATTGCTATGAGCAACAATAAATTTGCTGGATTGCTTGAAAATGCAGGTAAAAGCATCACATCATGTCAAAGAGCAATATCGAAGACGGAACAAGGCAAAAGTGAACGAAAACGCACGCGAACATATTGAAAAAATTCTTGCCAATATGACGACTCTACCCGGTGTTTACCGCATGCTGGGTAAAGACGGTGAGTTGCTGTACGTGGGTAAAGCAAAGAATTTAAAAAATCGTGTGTCGAGTTATTTTGTGAAAACCATTGAGCATCCCAAGACACAAGCCTTGGTCGCCCGTATTTATGATATTGAAAGTTTGGTGGTGCGTTCTGAAACGGAAGCCTTATTGCTTGAACAAAACCTGATTAAGCTCCATCGTCCGCCGTATAACATCATGCTGCGCGACGACAAATCTTATGTCTATATCTTTATTTCAGCCGATAAACCCTATCCACGAATTGCCGCAGGGCGAGGCAAAGCGAAACATCAAGCTGGTAAGTTTTTTGGGCCTTATCCGAGTGCTTATAACGCGCGTGATACTTTGGTGGTGCTGCAAAAACTGTTTAATGTGCGTCAGTGTGAAAATAGCTATTTTTCGCAGCGCAAACGACCATGCTTGCAATACCAAATTAAACGCTGTTCCGCGCCTTGTGTGGGTTTGATCTCACCCGAAGATTACAAAGAAGATGTCAATAACTCGATTCGGTTTTTACAAGGCGACACTAAAGAGCTTAATCAAGAGCTGATTGGGAAAATGGAAGCTGCGGCCGAAGCACTCGAGTTTGAAAAGGCGGTGTTTTATCGTGATCGTATGGCACTGCTGCGTGATGTACAAACCCAGCAAGCGATTTATAAAGTCAAAGGTGAGGCCGATATCATTGCCATTGCTTATCAAGCCGGTGTGACCTGTGTGCAGATTATGCATGTGCGCAATGGTAAAATGCTCGGCGGAAAGAGTTATTTTCCTGACATGTTGGGCGATGATTTGGGGCAAATGCTCTCAGATTTTATTGCCAATTTTTACTTTCAGGTGGCAGACGAAATCCCTGCGGAACTCATCATTAATGTCGATATTCCAGATCGTAAAGACATGGAAGATGCGTTGTACCAACACTTTGAAAAGCGGATTCAAATCAAACATAAAGTGCGTGAAACCCGTGCAGAGTGGCAAGAATTGGCACAGATGAATGTACAACATGCGATTAAAGGTAAATTGGCTGATCATTTTGAATTGAATGAGCGCTTTCATCAGTTAGAGCAAGTCGTTGGGCGGCCGATTGACAGTATTGAGTGTTTTGATATTTCTCATACCATGGGGGAGGCAACCATCGCGTCTTGTGTGGTCTTTGATGCGGGCGGCGCAAGAAAGCGTGACTATCGCCAATTTTCCATCAATGATATTACCGAAGGCGATGATTATGCTGCCATGCGTCAAGCACTGACCCGCCGCTATAAAAAGCATATGCTGCCCGATTTGCTATTAATTGACGGGGGTAAAGGTCAATTACACATGGCGATGGAAGTCATGCAAGAACTTGAGCTCGATGCCTTTATGGTCGGGGTGTCCAAAGGTGAGGGGCGTAAACCGGGTCTGGAAACCTTGCACTTTACCGATGGTGAAAAAATCCAATTGCCCGAAGACCATAAAGCCCTGCATTTGATTCAACAGGTTCGTGATGAAGCCCACCGCTTTGCCATTACCAAACACCGAGCGAAAAGAGATAAAAAGCGCGGCTCATCGGTACTTGAGGTGATTCCGGGCTTAGGGCCAAAACGTCGTCGGGATCTTCTGACCCATTTTGGTGGCATTCAAGGGGTGTTAAAAGCTTCTGAAAATGATTTAAAACTGGTTCCTGGCTTAGGCGATGTGATGGCGCGCACCATTTATAAAATCCTGCATGAATAGAACGAACTAAGCCCAATCGATGACGGGTCAATCCTGAATTTGCCAAAATGCTCATTGACGCATGAGTCACTGATCATTCACATCATTTGATTTTTATACAATGATATAAAAATCAAAAATATGATCAGGGATGATGATGTCACTCGCACAGTTGTATCAACATATTGAACACAATGAATGGGTTGAGATTCCAGAAGGATGGTTGCAAGGACGAACGATCTATGGCGGCTTAGTGGCAGGCATGATGATGCACAAAGCCGTTGCTACCATTGCCGATCCGCAGCGACGTTTACTCAGTTGTAATGTGACCTTTGTTGGGCCAGTACAATTGGCGCCCATGCGTTTAAGTACTGAAATTTTAAGACAGGGCAAATCCGTCACCACCATCGAAGTTCGACTTTGGCAAGATGATGCAGTACAAAGCATTTTATTGGCGAGTTTTGGTGTTCCACGTGAATCAACTATTGCCGTCAATCAGGAACGTCAAGCACCCGATTTCCCTGAAGTGAGCAGTTTAAAGATCGCCGAACATCATCCACTTGCACCACAGTGTTTTCAGCAAATGGATTTGGCCTGGGTAGATGGGCAGTATCCGTGTACTGCAAGCAAAAAGCCTGACTTTAGTGGTTGGATGCGTTTTAATCCAGAACGCCATGATAACCGTAAGATGACCGTCGCTGATTTACTGGTCTCGATGGATATGTGGCCGCCCGGCGTGCTGCCTATGTACAAAACCATGGCACCTGCGAGTTCTTTAACGTGGACATTAACCTATGTGCATCCTTTGCAATCAAGCTTGCATAATTGGTTTAAATATAAAGTATTTACCGACTATGCAGCGGATGGCTACGCCACGGAATATGCGCATTTATGGGATGAAAATGACCAGTTGATTGCGATTGCGCGACAGACTGTTACGGTGTTTGCCTAGTGACACTGCGGGGCATTTCGTATAAAGTGAGTGCAACTAACGATGGATAAATCCTCAAATTATTCTGCATTTTCATCGTGCATGAGGGGAAAACTGGGGTGTCTATGACAACAGGTCGAATCCTGAATATTCCTAATATTTTAACATTGGCACGAATTGCTTTAATTCCTGTGTTTTTGTTGGTGGCGTATTGGCCACCTGCAATGGGCGTGGGTGAGCATGCTGCAAGCATGTCACGTCATATATTGCTGACCGCTATTTTTGTGATCGCAGCTGTCACTGACTGGTTTGATGGCTATCTTGCGAGAAGTTTAAATCAGACTTCAGCATTTGGACGTTTTCTCGATCCTGTTGCAGATAAACTGATGGTCGCAACAGCCTTGATCGTCTTGGTGCAATGGCAACCAACCATTTCGATGGCCTTTGCAGCGATTGTGATTATTTCACGTGAAATCACGGTGTCTGCGCTACGTGAGTGGATGGCTGAATTAGGCGCACGTACCAGTGTTGCGGTTTCAACCGTTGGTAAATATAAAACAGCATTTCAGATGATTGCGATTTCAGTGTTCTTGCTGAATTGGCAGCCCCTAGAAATGTTGGCCTATGGATTGCTCTATACAGCTGTTGTTTTAACGTTATGGTCGATGTTTATATATTTGAAAGCCGCATGGCCGTATTTAAAACAACCTTGATTTAAAAGTAAGTTATGAAAAGCTCCGTTATCGGGGCTTTTTTATTGCCGAGCTTTTAAAAAAATTGAGGGTTTGACTAGTTTGAACAGCGCTTCATTTGATTAGAGCTTGACGTTAAATGTGAGACGTTGGCGCAAATTTTGGATAAAAAAATTCCCAGATTTTGGGGGAAATCTGGGAAGGAAAATCGGGGTTACTTATCGCTATTATGGAAGATGTTTCCATCTCCTTGATTGCTATTATAGGAAAGCAGATTTAGAAATACATGGAGTTTCTTGTAGTGTAATGTTGTGTTTTATTGAGAAATGTATCACAAATTTACATTAATAATTTTTGATACAAATTGGCCGATAACTTTGGTAGGTTTTGTTTGGATTTAAACGATAAAAATCGATATATGTAATGGAAAAAATACAATTAACATTAGATTTCTTTCATAAGTCATTTTTCACTCAGCTCTAAGTTATAAATTCCAGCAATTAGATTGAATCTCAATGCTAGTCTTTTGCCTCGATTGCGATATCGCTCAGCAAGAATTTTGAAGGTTT